>NZ_ALPM01000029.1:0-57084 GCF_000294595.1 Arthrobacter sp. TB 23
AGCTCAGCATGCCTGGCGCCCTCGCCGGCATGGTTGCTGGCGCCGTCGTCGTAGGTTAAGAAGAACTACCGCAGCGTCTGGCCGGCCATCCGCTCAAGTCGCTGGACGCGATCGTCCATTGGCGGGTGACTGGCGAACATCTTCTGCACGCCACCGCCCTTGAAAGGGTTGGCGATCATCAGGTGCGAGGTATTGACGAGCTGCTGGCTCTGCGGCAGGGGTGCCTGCTGCGTGCCGCGCTCCAGCTTCCGCAGCGCCGAAGCCAAGGCGAGCGGGTCGCCGGTGAGCTTGGCGCCATCCTCATCGGCGTCGTATTCGCGGGTCCGGCCGATGGCTGAGCGCACCAGCATGGCAGCGAAGGGCGCCAGGATCGCGAGGAGGATCGCAGCGATGGGGTTCCCGCCGGAGTTCCGGTTGCCGCCCATCATGCCGGTGAACGCGAACATCTGCGCCACCGAGGTGATCACACCGGCCACCGCGGCTGCCATCGAGCTGAGCAGGATGTCGCGGTTGTACACGTGCATCAGCTCGTGTCCCAGCACGCCGCGCAGTTCGCGCTCATTCAGCAGATTCAGGATGCCCTGCGTGCAGCAGACCGCTGAGTTCTCGGGGTTACGGCCGGTAGCGAAGGCATTGGGCGCCATGGTGGGTGAAACGTACAGGCGCGGCATTGGCTTGTTGGCCTTGGTGCTGAGCTCGCGCACAATGCGGTACATGGCCGGGGCCTGCTGCTCGGTCACCGGCATTGCCTTCATCGCCCGAATGGCGAGCTTGTCGCTGTTCCAGTAGCTGTACGCCACCGAACCCACGCCGATCAGCGCGAAGATCCAGATGAAGGCTGAACTGCCCGTGGCACCGGCAATAACAGCACCAAAGACCAGAAAGATACCCATAAGGGCGCCAAACAGCATTACCGTCTTGGCGCCATTGAAATGATTATGCACTGAAACTGCCAACTCCTTGAGTATCGGTCGTTCATCCCGTACAACGCACCGAATAACTGGACTGTTCCACATCCGGCGCTATTCACAGACCCTGATGTTCTGGCCCGCGGCTACGGTTCGGGGTTACGTGAATCGTACTGCGCAAAGCGTGGTTGGCGCTTCATCAAAATGATGACCAACACAATGCAGAGCAACCCGCCACAAACTGCAGTCCAGCCCTCCCCCAGCCACTCGGCGTTTCCGCCAGCCACCATGTCACCCAACCGCGGGCCACCGGCCACGACGACGATGAACACTCCCTGCAGGCGCCCCCTCATCGCATCGGGGGTAGCCGACTGCAGGATGGTGCTGCGGAAAACGCCGCTGATGGAATCGGAGATCCCGGCGAAGACCAGGCAGATCGCCGCCGGGATGATCCACGGGGACAGGGTGTCGGGCGCGGCGGCCTGGGAGTTGCCCGCCATCACCACCACCAGCCCGAAGGCACTGACCGAGGCTCCCCACCCAATCACCGACCACATCACGGCCAGTCCTTGCCGGTGAATATGGCCCAACGGCCCTGAGAACAACCCCGCGAGGACAGCGCCGACGGCAACAGAGGCCAACAGGATCCCGACTGTCAGCTCGCCGCCGCCAATGAGTACCGCCCCGATCGCTGGCAGCAGCGCCCGCGGCTGGGCCATCACCATGGCTGCGAGGTCAATCAGGAACGTCATCCGGATATTGGGCCGCGTACCCAGATATCTGAATCCCTCAAGCACCGTGGCGAGGCCAGCTTTCCGGACCTTGCCTTCCGGGGGCATCGGGGGCAGCTTGAACAGTGCCCACAGCGCTGCGGTGAAGGTGACGACGTCGACCGTGTAGGTCCAGCCGTATCCCACCTGAGCAACCAGTAACCCGGCGAACAGTGGACCCACGGTCATCGCCAATCCGAAGGTGATCATGCTGAGCGCGTTGGCGGCCGGCAGCAGTTCGGGACGGACGAGTCGCGGAATGATTGCGGTCCGGGTGGGTTGGTTGATTCCTGCGGCGCCCGAGTGGACTGCCACCAGGGCGTAGAGCAGCCACACGTTTTCGATGCCCGCCCAGGCTTGCGCGGCGATCGCCATGGTGCTGCCCCACAGGAAGAATCCGGAGACCAGAGCCACTTTGCGCCGGTCATGCGCATCAGCAATCGCACCGCCGTAAAGTCCGGCAACCACCAGCGGAACCAGGGCGAACAACCCCAGCAGGCCAACGCTCAGGCTGGACTCGGTCAGGCTGTATACCTGCAGGCTCACAGCGACGAGGGTCAGCTGGGTGCCGACCGCTGACAGCGCCATCCCGAAGAACAGTCTGCGGAACGCAGGGCTCTCTTTCAGAGGGGTGATATCGGCGAGGAGTCTGGGCACTTATGAAGTGTAACGGCGAAGTGGTTTCCTCCAGCAACCAACGATCCCGGAGCATGGAACCCGGCTGAGCAACCACTGCGTTTCCATCGCGGCCGATACCGGCAGCCGCGCCCCAAACCGGCGAACGCAGCAGATATACCGGGGGCGTTCGCCGGTATCTGCTGCGTTCGCCCGGATCGGGGGCGAACCACTCCGGCGCGGGACTCGGTCGGGCTGCGGGTCGGGAATTCGGGCGAACCACTCCGGCGCGGGACTCCGGGCGTGCCGCGGGTCGGGACACCAGGCAAACAAACCGGGCGCGGACTCTCGGCAAGGACCGGAGCGCTTAGGTCGAACGAGCTATCTGCCGCTCAGCCCGCATTGGAGCCGTGGTCGGCGATCGACTGGTCGACGACGTCGAGCAGCCGCTTGTCGCCGATGATCCGGAAGTGCCCCATGGTCGGCAGCTGAATATTCTCGGCTCCTGGCAGCTGGCTGCCCCGCGGAATGTGGGGGTCGAAGCTGCTGTAGATGGAGGTGATCCGTGCGTTTGACTCAATATTGGCCAGCTGGGTGCGGAGGAACTTGTTCCCCGGTGAGAACGCCCTGATGCTCGGCAGGATGAAGAAATTCGCGTAGATGGAACCCGAGAACGGCGAGTTGATGGCGATCAGTTGCCGCACGCGGTCTCCGCTGTCGGGCTGCGTCATCACGTACTTTCCAATAAGCCCGCCCTTGCTGTGGGCCACGAAAACAACATCGGTCAGGTCGTGGGCCGCCAGATACTCAGCAACGTACCTTCCCATGGACTGGACGGTGCCCCGGTTGTACCCGAGCTGCTGGACCACATGGACCGGGTGGCCAGCCGACGCCAGATGAGCCGCGACCGGGCGCATGAACTGCCAGGTCTCGTAGATGCCGGGAATGAGAAGCACCGGCGGACCGGCCTTACCGTTGGCACCACGGTCGGGGGTCAGGTATTTGGCTGGATCCTCCCGGAAGAGGAACCCGTGCACCTGCCAATATCCTACGTAGACGTAGTCCAGCACCCACGACCAGGCTCGTTTAGCGAGCAACACGTGATGTTTCGCCAAGGCAGAATCGGGCGGTGGGTTCGGGCGAGCGATACATCATCACATGGGGCTCCCCCTGGATTTCCCCGGTTGTCACGTCCTGACCGGTGGCCGCCAGTCGACTAAGCCAGTCGGCGGGCACAATCGGGTCGCGGCTTCCCCGCACCAGAGTGACCGGACAAGCAATTTCCGGCAGCGCGTCCTCCAGCCGGTGTTCCAGCATGGAAGGCAGAGTCTTCAGATACCACCTCATCCCGGCCCGGAAATAGTCGGAAATCACAATGTAGTTGGCCACCGGCGACTCCCGCAGGGTGTCTTGCGCCAGACGCATCATCTGCGTGGCAGCGGTCCGCTCCCGATCGTTGATGGTGGGCGCGAGCAGCACCAGCCGGCCCACCAACTCGGGGGCAGCACGCACCGCTTCCGCGGCAACCTGGGAGCCCATTGAGTGTCCGACGACGACGGCGTCGCGCACTCCGAGGATCCGCATCACAGCAGCGGCAATACCGCCAAACTCCTTGACCGTGAGTCGGCGCCGCGGCGCGGGCATCGCCCCGAACCCGGGCAGCTCAATGGCGTGCACGGTGCAGGTCCGGGCAAGGCGTTCGGCAAGCGGTTCGAAATAGCGGGTGGAGACCCCGATCCCATGAATCAGGACCACCTCGCGGCTGCCAGTTCCGACGGTCCTGACCGAACAGGAAACCCCGTCCACTACGACGGTTTGGGAGTGCTCCCAGATGGATCGGCTCATGAACATCCCTCTCAGTGATCTACTAACGGTACCCAACGCCCGGCCGCCCCAACGCCACCGGCGCGCCTATTATGAGTTTCTCAGAATAAATGGTTGACTGAGGTCATGACCGAGATGGCAACACAACCGGAAGTCGCTGAGGCGCAGTGGGCTACCGCCCTGCGTGCCAACGGGCGCCGGGTGACCCGCCAGCGCCTCGCGGTGCTGGCCGCCGTCGACCTGTCCCCCCATGCCACCACCGAGGACATCGCCGCCAGCGTCCGCGTCGATTTACCCGACATCACCGTGCAATCCGTGTACGTGGTGTTGGCCGATCTGACCGCACTGGGATTGCTGCGCCGGATCGAAACGCCCCACTCTCCCGCCCGGTACGAGACCCGCGTGGACGATAACCATCATCACGCCGTCTGCACCGGCTGCGGCCGCATCGAGGACGTCGATTGCGCCGTCGGCCACGCGCCCTGCCTGACCCCGCAGTGGCCGGAAGGCGCCAGCCCGATGACGATCCAGATTGCCGACGTCGTCTACCAGGGCCTTTGCGCCGATTGTCGCTAGTTCCACCCCTCACAGACCACCCCAAAGTCACTAACCGCACCAACAAAGGAGCCTTATGTCTTCGAACTTCAGCACCACCCAATCCGGAGCACCAGTCATTGATGACGCCAACTCGTCCAGCCTCGGCCGCGACGGTGCCATTCCCCTGACCGATCACTACCTGATCGAGAAGCTGGCACAGTTCAACCGCGAGCGTGTCCCCGAGCGCGTGGTCCACGCCAAGGGTGGCGGCGCGTTCGGTACCTTCGAGGTCACCTCGGACGTCAGCGAATACACCAAGGCGTCACTGTTCCAGCCAGGTGCTGTCACCGAGACGCTCCTGCGGTTCTCCTCGGTTGCCGGCGAGCAGGGCTCACCCGACACCTGGCGTGACCCCCGCGGGTTCGCCCTGAAGTTCTACACCGACGAGGGTAACTACGACCTGGTCGGCAACAACACCCCCGTCTTCTTCATCCGCGATGGCATCAAGTTCCCGGACTTCATCCACTCACAGAAGCGCCTGCCGGGCACCAACCTGCGCGACGCCGACATGCAGTGGGACTTCTGGACCCTCAGCCCCGAGTCAGCACACCAGGTGACCTGGCTGATGGGCGATCGCGGTCTGCCCAACTCCTGGCGCACCATGAATGGCTACGGATCGCACACCTTCATGTGGATCAACGAAGCCGGCGTGAAGTCCTGGGTCAAGTACCACTTCAAGTCCAACCAGGGCCACGAGGTGCTGACCGGAGACCAGGCCGAGGCGCTTGCTGGCTCGGACGCCGATCACCACCTGCGCGACCTGTCGGAGAACATCGCCGCTGGCAACTTCCCCAGCTGGGACCTCAAGGTCCAGATCATGCCGTACGACGACGCCAAGGACTACCGCTTCAACCCGTTCGACCTGACCAAGGTCTGGCCGCAGGGCGACTACCCGCTGATCCCCGTCGGCAAGCTCACCCTGAACCGCAACCCGGAGAACTACTTCGCGCAGATCGAGCAGGCCGCTTTCGCGCCGTCGAACTTCGTCCCCGGTATCGCAGCTAGCCCCGACCGCATGCTGCAGGCACGGATCTTCTCCTACGCTGACGCACACCGCTACCGTGTGGGCACCAACCACGCACAGCTGCCCGTGAATGCGCCGAAGAACGAGGTCCGCAACTACTCGAAGGACGGAGCAGCGCGCTACGACTTCAACTCGCCCTCCACCCCGGTCTACGCCCCAAACTCGGTGGGCGGCCCCGCAGCTGACCCGGCGCAGTACGGTCCACACGGCGGCTGGGAGAACGACGGCGATCTGGTGCGCGCCGCGCATTCCCTCCACGCTGAAGACGACGACTTCGGCCAGGCCGGCACCCTGTACCGCGAGGTGTTCGACGACGGTGAGCGGGCTCGCTTCCTCGAGACCATCACCGGTGCCGTCGGCGGCGTCACCATCGACGCCATCCGGGAACGGGCCATCCAGTACTGGACCAACGTCGACGTCGAACTCGGTGCCAAGCTTCGTGCGGCACTTGGCGCCGACGCCTCCGGTGGCAGCACCCAGGCCGAAGCAGCCAACAAGGTCTAACCGACTCACCCACTAATGGGTTTGAAAAAGGCGGGCACCTCACGGTGCCCGCCTTTTTCGGTTGGTGCGCTGCTTCAGGTCAGAAATTGTTGACTGGACTACTGTTGCTGGTCAAGTGCCCGGTCCAACCCATCGAAAAAGTAGTCCATCAAGAGCAGCAGCGCAGCCTCAGCAGCCGGCCGGTCCCGGTTGACGACGAAGTCATACTGCAATCCATAGATGCCCGAAATGTGGACCCGCGCGACGGCATCAGCCCGGTCCGCCGGCACACCCTGGTTCAACAGCCAGTCGCGGATGAAGCCATGCCAGTAGTCGAACTTCGCTACCGCGCTCTCCCTCGGCGTGGGGCTCACAGCGTCGTGCAGGGATGCTTCGAACTCCAACCGTTGCAGCTGCCGGTTGCGTTCGATCTGAGTCCACTTCCAGGACGCTATTGACCACTCGCGAAACTCCTCTCGGCTGAGCTCCGACGGGTCAGGTAGCCTCACCGTTTCGTCGCGACGCTCAATGTGGGTGACGATCTGGTTGACCAGCTCCTCGCGATTGCCAAAATGGTAGACCAGCACGTAACTGCTGATACCAAGGCCATCTGCCAAAGTACGAAAGCTGAGTCCTGCAAAGGTCTTATCCAGCAAGTAGTCCAGGATCTGGTCAAGCAGTTCCGTCTTGCGCTCTGGGTTGGGTGGTCTGGCCATGTCTTGAATAGTACGTCGGCTTACCTCTCAGGCAAGACCAGCGCACCCAGCGGCGACACCTTACCCCTTGACTGTTACCTGATCGACATCATCCGAGGCGTCAGTTTCCGAGGCCGGTACTGACTGGGCTAGTCGGGCGCCCTCGACATCCACGTCCGGCAGGATACGATCCAGCCACTTCGGCAGCCACCAGGCGTGCCTTCCCAGCAGGTACATAGCGGCAGGCACCAGGGTCATCCTGACCACAAAGGCGTCAATGAGCACCCCGAAGGCCAGACCAAACCCGATTGGCCGGACCATGGTCAGGTGGGAGAACACGAATCCGGCGAAGACCGCGACCATAATGATGGCAGCAGCGGTGACCACCCGCGCACCGTGGCTGAAGCCCACCCGGACGGCGCTCTTGGCGCTGCCTCCGTGGACCCAGGCCTCACGCATCCCCGAGACCAGGAACATCTGGTAATCCATTGCCAGCCCGAACAGGACGCCGATCAGGATGATGGGTAGGAAGCTGAGGATTGGTCCTGGGTTGGTCACCCCGAAAATGTCACCGAACCAGCCCCACTGGTAGATCGCTACGGTGGCACCGAAGCTGGCCAGCAGCGACAGCAGGAAACCTGCAGTGGCGATCAGGGGAACCAGGATCGATCTGAACACGAGGAGCAGCAGCACCAGCGACAGCCCGACGACGATCCCCAGGTAGAGGGGCATTGCTTCCATCAGCTTCTCTGAAACGTCGATGTTGGCTGCCGTCTGGCCGGTCACCGAGATCAGTACGCCGGTGTCCGACTCAATGACCGGCGCTGAGTCGCGGAGCTCCCGGACCAGTTCTTCGGTGCTCTCGCTGGCGGGCCCCTCGGTGGGGATCACCTGGAAAATGCCGGTCCGCCCGTCGTCGCTGACGCCCGCCGGAACGGCAGCGGCAGTGTTGTCCACTGTTGCAAGGCGGTCGGCGACCTCGAGCTGTAGCTCGCTTAGCTGAGCGTCAGAGTCGGTGGCGGGAAGATTAGCCACCACCAGCAGCGGACCGTTGGTCCCCTCGCCGAAGTACTCCCCCGCCAGCTCGTACGCCTGGAACGCCGTCGAGTCCACTGGCTCCGAGCCGCCGTCGGGCAGGCCCACCCGAAGTTCAAGGGCTGGGAGTGCGATGACTGCAAGGGCCGCAACGCCCGCGATGAGGGTGAGGATCGGTTTGCGGGTGGCAAAGCCTCCCCAGCCACGACCACTGGCCGACAGCTTGTCAGCCTCGAGCTGCAACTGCTCATGGGAGGAGTTGAGGTCGGACTCAGCCTCCGCTTTGGCCCACCGGCGGCGGGAGATCACCTTCCGGCCCATGAACCCGAGCAACGCCGGGGTCAGGGTGAGCGCCACGAGGACCGCGACGGCGACCGTGCCGGCGGCTGACATCCCGAGCAGGGTCAGGAACGGCAACCCCGGTACGGCTAGGGCCGCGAGGGCAATAATCACGGTGATGCCCGCAAACAGGACGGCGTTGCCAGCGGTACCGGTGGCCCGGCCAATCGACTCCTGCAGGTCCATGCCGCGAAGCAGCTGGGTCCGGTGCCGGTTCACAATGAACAGGGAGTAATCGATGCCGACAGCGAGTCCGAGCATCAAGGCGAGCACGGGGGTAATGGAGCTCATCGAGATGACGCTGGTCAGCGCAAAGGTCACACCCACTCCGACCCCGACGCCGACGATGGCCATCAGCAGCGGCAGCCCGGCAGCAACCAGGGTGCCGAGCATGACGATCAGCACGATGACAGCGACCAGCAGGCCGACGATCTCTGCGATCCCAAAGATTTCGGAAATGTCCTGGACGATTTCCTTGCTGTAATTGACCTCAACGCCCGCTTCGGTGGCAGCGTCGGCTGCAACCTGGACCGCTTCGCGGGTTTCCGGGGTGACGGCGTCAATCTGGGAATCAAACTGGACGCTGGCTACCGCTGCGGCGCCGTCGTCGGACACGAACTTGATTCCGGAGGACGCCTCGAGGGTTCGCTCGGCGAGGTCGAGCTCCGCGAGGCCCTCCTCAAGCTGACCCCGGCCTTCTTCAATCTCGGCAAGCGACGCGTCGAGCTGGGCCTGGCCTTCCGCCAGCTGAGCCTCGATTGCCGCCGCCTGCTCGGGTGGGAGCAGATCCCGGCTCTGTTCAAACTCGGCGCGCTGGGCATCCAGCTCGGCCTGACCGGCTTCTGCCTGCGCGGCACCGGCTTCGAGCTCGGTGGTGCCCTGCTCGATCTCAGCGCGGCCCTCGTCGATGCCGGCCTGGCCGTCCTCGAGCTGCCGGGAGATGTCGAAGGGATTAATGACTGATTCGACGCCCTCAACCTGTTCAAGGTCAGCGAGCGCGTCCTCGACAGCGGTCTGCTGTTCGTCGGTCATTGCAGCATCGGGGGTCGTGAACACAATGGTTCCCATACCGCCAATGGCCTCAGGCATGGTGTCCCTCAGCTCATCCAGGACACGCTGTGACTCAGTGCCGGGAATGGTGAAGTTGTTGCTCAACGTGCCCGAGAACGCGGCCGCTGAACCTCCCACGGCCAACAGAATGGCAAGCCACGCGGAAACAATCCACCAGCGCTGTCGTGATGCAAACTTGCCTAAGCGGTACAGCAGGTGTGCCATGAAGTGTTCCTCGGTTCGTTCGGTTGTTGGAAAGCAATAAGGGTGGGCGGACCGGTCGGCGTTGATCGGCCTGGCGGTTGCGGCCGGCTTAGCTGGGGTTACTGAATCCGTCGCGCAACATCGAGAGGGCGCCGACAATCTGGTCTTCCAGTTCACTCGCTGAATCGGCGGGTGGTGCATTGGATGCGGCGGCCCATACCTGCATTGCGGCCTTGACGCAGGAGAGCACAGCACCAACGAGCGCGAGCAGGTAGAGGGGATCGAGGTTGCCGCCCAGTCGTTCGTTGACCGCCTGGCGGATCCGGGTTTCGGCTCGCTCCCAGGCATGCAGTTGACTGCGCATCAGTTCGGGACTTTCCTCGGCCATCCGGAAGAGTTCCCCGCAGACGCTGAGATTCTCGGTCTTGGCAATGGCCGCGAGCGCCGCGATCATGGCGTCAAAGAGGGGCTCGTCCGCTGGCCTGGCCATGAATTCGGCGGCAGCCAGTTCGAGAAAGGCATCAGTGGAAGTGGTGAGCGCCTCTTCGGCGCTGTGGAAGTAGTTGAAGAAGGTGCGGCGTGACACGCCTGCTTCGGCGGCTACCTGATCCACGGTGAAGTTGCCCAGCCCGTGGGTGCGGGCAAACTCGAGCGCGGATACGGCGATGGCCCTTCGGGTGTCGAGCTTGTTCTGCTCGCGCCGGCCGGGCGAACCCGCGAGGACGGCACTCATCGCTACGGTTGGATCATTCACATTGTTACACTAAGTGCAATTTTGCATTCTGTGCAACCAGATTCGGTGTGCAACTCATCACGTTCACCCGTGATGGGCCTGCTGAAGCTGTCCGGCCCACGTGAAGATGGGCCGGACAGCTGGTCAGGACATCAACCGGGACCGGATCAGGAACCGGACTCCTTCCGGAGCTTCGACGGAGAACCCGCTCCCCCGCCCTGGAACCACATCGACCGTGAGGTGCGTATGCCGCCAGTACTCGAACTGTTCACGGGACATCCAGAACTCGATCAGCTGGGCGGCTTCGGCCCCCTCACCGACGTTGAGGACTCCGAGCAGCACATCGGCTTCCGCCGTAATAAAGTCATCCGCCGGGTAACACATTGGCGAGGACCCATCACAGCAGCCACCCGATTGGTGAAACATCAGGGGTCCGTGAAGATCCCACAGCTTCCTCAGCAGTTCCACCGCTGACTCCGTGAGCGCTACCCGCGAGAAATCTTCCCCGGGCAGCTCTACGGTGGCTTCGACTGTCATCATCGCTCCTTCAGGAATCGCCGCTCCTTAAAAGAAGCCCAGCTTGTCTTCGCTGTAGCTGACCAACAGGTTCTTGGTCTGCTGGTAGTGGTCAAGCATCATCGTGTGGTTTTCACGGCCGATGCCCGAGGACTTGTAGCCACCGAACGCAGCCCCGGCAGGGTAGGCGTGGTAGTTGTTCACCCAGACCCGTCCGGCCTGGATCTCGCGGCCGGCACGGTAGGCGACATTCCCGTTGCGGGACCAGACACCAGCGCCGAGCCCGTAGAGGGTGTCGTTGGCGATCTGCATTGCTTCGGTGTAGTCGCTGAAGCGGGTGACCGACACAACGGGTCCAAAGATCTCTTCCTGGAACACCCGCATGGAGTTGGTGCCCTCGAAGATGGTCGGCATTACATAGAAGCCTTCCGAGAGGTCGCCGTCGAGAGTAATCCGTTCACCACCGGTGAGGATTTTCGCCCCTTCCTGCCTGCCGATATCGAAGTAGGAGAGGATCTTTTCCAGCTGGTCATTGGATGCCTGGGCGCCGACCTGAGTGCTCGTGTCCAGCGGGTTGCCCTGAACCATTTTCTCGGTCCTCGCGAGGGCGTCGGCCATAAAGGAGTCATACATCGAGTCCTGGATCAGCGCCCGGGAAGGACAGGTGCATACTTCGCCCTGGTTGAACGCGAAGAGTGCGAACCCTTCAAGCGCCTTGTCATAGAACGCGTCCTTCTTGTCGGCAACATCGCCGAAGAAGATGTTGGGGCTCTTCCCGCCGAGTTCCAGGGTGACCGGGATGAGGTTCTGACTCGCGTACTGGCTGATCAACCGGCCGGTGGTCGTTTCACCGGTAAACGCGATCTTCCGGATCCGCTTCGACGACGCAAGTGGCTTGCCAGCCTCCACACCGAAACCGTTCACCACGTTGAGCACTCCCGGGGGCAGGATATCGCTGAGCAGCTCCATCAGCACCAGGATCGACGTCGGCGTCTGCTCGGCTGGTTTGAGGACGACGGCGTTGCCTGCGGCCAGCGCGGGGGCAAGTTTCCAGGTGGCCATCAGGATCGGGAAGTTCCAGGGGATGATCTGACCCACCACGCCGAGTGGCTCGTGGTAATGGTAGGCGGTCATGTTGTCGTCCAGCTGGGACAGGCGCCCCTCCTGTGCGCGGACAGCGCTGGCAAAGTAGCGGAAATGATCCGCTGCGAGCGGGAGGTCAGCGGCGAGCACCTCCCGGATGGGCTTGCCGTTGTCCCAGGTTTCGGCGACCGCCAGCATTTCCAGGTTCTCCTCGATCCGGTCCGCTACCCGGTTGAGGATCGCTGCACGCTCAGCCACTGACGTCTTGCCCCACCCGGGGGCAGCCTTGTGGGCGGCGTCGAGGGCCAGTTCGATGTCTTCGGCGGTGCCCCGCGCTACCTCGCAGAAGGCTTTGCCGTTGACTGGAGAGATATTCTCGAAGTACTGCCCCTTGATGGGGGCAACCCATTCACCGCCAATCCAGTTTTCGTAACGCGGCTTGAACGTTATCTTGGATCCATCTTGGCCGGGCTGGGCGTAAACAGTCATTGTTTAACTCCTTGGGTTCGAAAACAGGACGTCGTCGTCGTGTCTTCGAAGTGTAGGTACGCATAAGTTGCACGAAGGTTGCACCAGGCCCCTGCACCCGGCCCGCAGACCGGTCGGTCCGTCAGTCAGGAAAGACTGAGTTCCGCCTCGAGCCGTTCAATGTGCGCGACGACGGATGCCCGCCGCGGCGACCGCGGCGGAAGCACTTTCAGGGCGGCAGTCCACGCCTCGGCATCGTCGGCGGCCTCGGGCAGCTGAAGATACTGCAGGACGGCGTCGACGGCGCCATCGGTCAGGACGGCTTCGCGGAGCAGGGAACTGACTTCGGTACGGAGCCTCACGATAAACGGCGCCTCGGACCTTGGCAGGACTGGCCCTCGGTACAGGTTGAGTGCCATCCGGTGGGCGCCGCGTTGCAGGTAATCCAGCACCTGCGATGCATCGACGGGCAACTCTCGGGGTAGCCGGTACGGCCGGGAGCGCGGAACCAGCGACGGTAGGTGGGAGGAGAGGGCGCGCCGCAGCCGCAGCATCTCAGCGCGCACGGTGGTGACTGACACATGCTCCGGGTAGGCCATTACGGCGAGCTGTTCGGCACTGAGGCCAGCCGGATGCAGGGCGAGCAGGGTGATGAGTTCCGCATGCCGTGCACTGAGTTCCACCGATTTACGTCCCAGGTGGACAACCCCGCGGTCCTGTCCCAGTATCTGCAGGCCCTCCCGGTCGACAGCATTCGTTTTTGTTGCGGGGAGTTTTCGCGCTGGTTGCTGATCCTGCAGCCGGTGCAGGCTCAGATGCGCCTCAGCGGCAGCGACAGTCGCTTCGACCAAAGACAGCGTGTGTACTGCCACAGCGTCGTCGGTGCCGGTAATGTCCACAACGCCGAGCACCATCCCCGAATCCGGATCGTGGACGGGGACCGCCGTGCAACTCCAGTGGTGAGCCTGGGGACTGAAATGCTCCGCCCCAGCAATCTGGACGCTCCTCCCGAGGGCCAGCGCCGTGCCCGGGGCGCTTGTGCCTACGGCAGCCTCCGACCAGTCCGACCCCGCGACGAACATCATTCCCTCAGCACGACGGCGCAGGTCCCGATCGCCCTCGACCCAGAGCAGCCGACCATTTGCGTCGCCGACCGCCACCAGCAATCCGCTGTCAGCGCTGGGTTGCACCAGCAGCTTCCGGATAATCGGCAGTACCGCCGCCAGGGGGTGGCCTCTGCGGTACGCATCAAGCTCTTCATCGCTGTAAAACAGGGGCGCCTGAGCGGCGTCCGGATCGGGAAAGTGTTTCAGGGAACGCAGCCAGGATTCGCCCACCAGTGTGCGCACGCCCGAGGGCGGCGCGCTGCCGAGCCGCTCGTGAGCACGGTGGGCGCACTGCTGAAGGGATCTCGACGTGAGTCCCCCCGGAATCGGCAGTTGCTGCTGCGTCATCGACACCCCGCTTCTGGTCTCCCCGCCGGTGGGGTGGCATCAGTCTAGTGCCGTCGGCGCCCGTCTGTCGCGGGTGTTGTCGAGGAGTTTCCGGAACAGGATTTTGACACAGGGTTTGGCGGCGCATTTCGGCGTGGCGAAATGCCCCGGGGAGGTGACCGCCGGGACGTTAGAGGGCGTCCTCGGGCCCGACCGTCCAGGTGGTCCACCGCGGTGAGTCATCACAGGATTCAGGAATGGTCAGCGGGTCCTCGCTGCCCTCCCAACCGCTTCCGCCGAGGCCGACGGTCTCGTCCGCCGCGTACTCCTCGCCATCGAAGACCAGGGTGCCATCACGCCACTCAGGATTGGCTTCGGCGCGAAACACGGGAACCCACCGCTCCGAGAATTCCGGGCTGATCAAGTAGACACAGCCGTCTTCCAGAATCAGGCGACCAGCGATTCCCGCACCGTCGCCGCTCGCACCCGACTGACTGTAGGTAGCGAAGGGCTGGTCACCGCTGTCGGGCTGAGGGGACGGGCCGCTGCAACCGACGGTGAGCACCACCCCGGTCAGGGCGAAGGCGAAGCAGAGGATCTGACGTGTCATTGCCACAGTCTAGGCGCGACACAACAAGGTTGGGCGGAGCGAGGTTGGGCACAACCAGGCTGGACCCAGCCAATTGAACACAGCCAGGGACCCGTCGCCGTCGTCCGATCCCGGCCGCGGCGCAGCTCTTTTGCGGACCTAATCGTCCCGAGAAATGGCTATCATCTCGTCCCGGGGGACCACCTTGACACGTTCCCTGACGAGTTCCGCATTGGCGCCGCCGTCGTGCACAAAGTTGGCACCCAACTTCAGTTCATGGGCGTCGAGCTTGAGCCAGCCGTCCCAGGTGGTGTAGCGAATCCCCCGCTCGGTGAGGAGGTCGATGATGGCCTGCTCCGATGGGTCCTGGGCCGGTGGGAGGTTCAGTCGGTCCTCGAGGAGGAAACCGATCGTCTCCAACGCGTCGCCCTTGGTGTGGCCGATCAGGCCCACCGGTCCGCGCTTGATCCAGCCAGTGGCGTAGATGCCGGGAACCGGGTTGCCCGCCTGGTCGATGACCCGGCCGCCTTCGTTGGGAATGACACCGCGCCGACTATCGAATCCAACTTCAGGAAGCTCGGACCCGAAGTAGCCAATCGCACGGTAGACCGCCTGCACGGGGTAGTCGATGAACTCGCCGGTGCCGCGAACTGTGCCTTCGCCGGTGAGCTCGGTGCGTTCGAACCTCATGTTGGCGACCTTGCCGGGGGTTTCCGGTGAATCGGTGATCTCGACAGGCGAGTGCAGGAAATGCAGGTGCAGCCGTCGGGAGGCACCTGTTGGTTCGTCGTCGACCAGCCAATTGGTGAGGGTCTTCACCATCGTCTTGGTCTGGTTGTTGCTGGCGATCTGCTGTTCGGAGGCGACGTCGAAGTCGAAGTCCTCCGGGTAGAGCACAATGTCCACGTCACGGGAATGGGACAGTTCGCGCAGCTCAAGCGGCGTGAACTTCACCTGGGCTGGACCACGGCGGCCGAACACGTGCACGTCGGTGACGGGTGAGGCTTTCAAACCCGCGTACACGTTGTCGGGGATTTCGGTGGTCAGCAGGTCGTCGGCGTGCTTGGAAAGCACCCGTGCAACGTCGAGGGCAACGTTGCCGTTGCCGATCACCGCTATCTCCGTGGCGTTCAGTGGCCAGTCGCGGGGCACATCGGGGTGACCGTCGTACCAGGAGACGAACTCGGCGCCGCCGAAGGACCCGTCAAGGTCCACTCCGGGGATGTTCAGTTCCGCGTCCTTGATCGCGCCCGTGGAGAAAATGACTGCGTCGTAGAACTTGCGGAAGTCGGACAGCGTCAGGTCCCGCCCGTAATTGATGTTTCCCAGGAACCGAATGTCGCCCCGGTCCAGCACCTTGTGCAGCGCGTTCACGATGCCCTTGATGCGCGGGTGATCCGGCGCTACGCCATAGCGAATCAGGCCATAGGGGGCGGGGTGCTGATCAAAGAGGTCAATGCTGACCGCGAAGTCACCGCCCTGAACCTCCTGGGACTTCGTCAGAATGTCGGCAGCGTAGACCCCTGCCGGACCGGCACCGATGATCGCTACCCGCAGCGGACGCCCCGCAGCTGAGGTGGACACTGATTGGCCTTCTTCCCTAGTGATCAACCGAAACGTACACTTAGCGCACAGTTTCCTATTCTAAATGCACCGGCTGACGCAGTCTAAACCTGTGATGCCCGTCTCCGTCGACCGGTGCCGCGCGGAGAGGAATCCGGCTGGAAGTGTAGGAGCGGGGAATAAAATCTGAGACAGCGGCGTTTGAGCCCACGTGACCCCCACCGATATCACCAGCCCGCGCCAGCCCCGAAGCGAAAACTCGACGGGCATCCTTTACGGCATCGGCGCCTACGGTCTTTGGGGTCTCCTCCCGCTGTACTTCATGATCCTGCTGCCTGCGACGGCAATCGAGATTGTCGCGAACCGTGTGCTCTGGTCCCTGGTGTTCTGCGCGCTGCTGCTGACCGTGATGAGGTCCTGGCGGACGATGTGGTCCGCCGCGTCGAACCCACGAATCCTCGGCACTCTGGCGATCGCAGCGCTGTTGATCGCTGTGAACTGGTTTGTGTATACCTACGGGGTCACCAACGGCCACGCGATTGAGGCGGCCCTCGGCTACTTCATCAACCCGATCGTGTCCGTGTTGCTCGGCGTCGTCGTGCTGCGGGAGAAGCTCCGCAGGCTGCAGTGGGCGGCGGTCGGCGTTGGCATCATCGCGGTGGTGGTGCTGGCCATCGGCTACGGCAACGTGCCGTGGATTGCTCTGACCCTAGCCTTTTCCTTTGGGTTCTACGGGTTCGTCAAGAAGCGGGTGGGTTCCAAGGTTGGAGCACTGTCCAGCCTGAGTATCGAAACCGCGGTTCTCACCCCGATCGCGGGTGCCGTGATGATCTGGCTGACGGTGTCGGGATCCGCGACAGTGCTCACCGAGGGCCCCGCACACTTCTGGATCATGGCCGCGGCGGGCATCATCACCGCGGTCCCGCTGCTCTTCTTCGGCGCCGCAGCCCGGAGGCTGCCGCTGACCACGATTGGGCTTCTCCAATACCTCGCGCCAGTGCTGCAGTTCCTGTTGGCGCTCTTCGTTTTCCAGGAAGAGATGCCGTTGGAGCGTTGGATCGGGTTCGGGCTGGTCTGGATTGCCCTGTCGATGCTGACCGTCGACATGCTGCACACCGTGCGAAAGAACTCCCGACCGCGCCGCTCCCGTGATGCCACGCCGGTCGAGGAGACCGCCGCGGTCTAGCCCGGTTAAGGCCAGGAACTCCTAGGCTGCCGGAAGGTTCCAGTCCCGCGGCACAACGATCATTGGCACAGGCAACGCCCGTAGCATCTTGTTGGCTGTCGATCCCAGGAACAGTTGGCTGCGCTTCGCGAGCCGGCTCGATCCGACGAAGACGATCTCGCCTGGATCCCACTCGATGTCGTCGATTGCCTGCTCGATGGTACGCCCGTGGGCAACCGTGATGGTGGTTTCGTGGCCTTCGGGAAGCTGCTCCCCCGCCCGAGCCAGCACTGAGTTGGCGTGCCGGTGTGCAAGATTAATTGCTTCACCGGTGTCCGACTGCTCGTTGACGTCCAGCGCCACCAACGAGATCAGGCGCAGCGGCATCCCGCGGCGCGCGGCGGAGTCGACCGCTACATCCAGGACAGCCTCGGCACCCGCACGGGTACCGACGGCGCAGGTGAGTCTGGTCATCCGGTCGCGGTGCCGGTACCCGCGCGGAGCCAACCCGACAGGCACTGGCGACGAGTGCAGGACCGCGTTCGCTACGCTGCCGACGGTGAATCGACGGAGCAGGCCGTTGCCGGCGGCTCCAATGACGATCAGCCCCGCATCGAGGTCATGGGCGACCTCAAGGAGTCCCTCCGCGAAAGAGTCGGCAAGTTTGACGTGCGGCACTACTTCGACGCCCCCTGGAATCCCCTCGATCGCCTCATGCAAAGCGGCAAGGGCCCGGTTGGTGCCGGCGCCTACGCTGCCGTCCTGAGGGCGGTCGAGAACGGTTACCAGATCGATGCTGGCTCCCTGCGTCCGAGCCAGCGAGGTGGCCAACGCCAGCGCGTCACGGCCACGATCATTGTTTGTAAAGCCAACTACATAACGCATACGGCGTGCCTTCCGGATCGGATTCTGACCGGCGCCCGGGGTTACCGCCGCAGATCTGCTCAGGCAACCTTATCGTGGACGGCGGGCGCCGAAGTGCCCGCCGTCACACGGCACGGAGGGTTACTGCATCACGTTGGCTGAAGCACTCCCCTGCTTCAGTGTTTCACCGCGGAAGAAGCCAGGGTTGACCCGGTACATGATGAACATCAGCACAGCCCCGAGGAGGATGACCCCGGTCCCGAGGATGAACACCAGCCCCACCCCTCCGATGGACGAGCCGGAACCGTAGCCCGGGTCCATCGAGTCGGTGGCTGTCTTCACGAACATGACCAGCAGGATGACGCCGCCGAGCAGCGGCGCGAGGAACTTCAGCCCGAAGTTGCGGGCGCTGCTGAACGCGACAGCCCTGAAATACCAGACGCAGGCCATCGCCGTGATCCCGTAGTAGAAGCAGATCATCATGCCGAGCGCCGTGATGGTGTCATACAGGGCGTTCTCGGATACCACCCTGGTGACTACGTAAAACCCGGCAGCTGCGACCGCGGCGGCGATAGTGGCGTAGCTGGGCGACTTGTAGGTGGGGCTGATCTTGCCGTAGCTGGCCGGCAGTGCGCGGTAGTGACCCATCGACAGCAGGGTGCGGGCAGGCGACACGAAGGTCGACTGCAGGGAAGCGGCGGAACTGCTGAGAACTGTCAGGGACATCAGGATGGCGAACGGGCCCATCACGGGGCCTGCGAGGACCGCAAAAATGCTTCCCTGGTTGTCAACATTTCCGGCGCCGAGTTCGCCGTCACCCACACCTGCATAGGTGAGGGTCGCCAACGCAACCGTCAGGTAGATCACCACAATGACCAGGACGGTGAGGGTTGCTGCCCGGCCGGGAGTACGTTCGGGGTCTTTGGTTTCCTCATTCATGGTCAGGGTGACGTCCCAGCCCCAATAAACGAAGATCGAGAGGGACACACCAGCGGCGAAAGCCGAGAAGGATTCCACCGCAAACGGGTTGAACCAGTCGGGGCTGATGGCCGTCGCGTCGAAAGCTGTCCCATTGGCGACATGGGCAAAGGCCGCGATGGCGAACCAGCCCAGGACCAACAGCTGGAAGCCGACCAGCACGTACTGCACGGCTTTGGTGGTTTCCATACCGCGGTAGGAAACCCAGCAAGCCAACGCGATGAACACCAGGGTGGTGACGATGTTCAATGGCAGGTTAAGGGTCAGATCGGCCAACGAGTCGTTTCCGGTCAGCTGGGCGAGCATCAGGTAGAAAAAGTCGACAGCAACAGCTGCCAGGTTCGACAGGACAATAACTGTCGCGGCGATCAGACCCCAACCACCCATCCAGCCGATCCACGGTCCAAAAGCCCGGGTGGCCCAGGTAAAGGAGGTGCCGGCGTCGGGCATTGAATTGTTCAATTCGCGGTAGCCAAGGGCCACCAGCAGCATCGGGATGAAGCCGACCAGGAAGATGGCGGGCAACTGCACCCCCACCTCTGCAACGGTGGGACCGAGCGCCGCGGTCAGCGTGTACGCGGGAGCGATGCACGATACACCGATCACAACCGCGCCCAACAGGCCGACCGACCCGGAGTTGAGACCTTTCTGACTGAGTCCGGTGGAGGGATCTTTCGTTGGTATGGTGCTCACTGCTTCACCTCGGTGGATTGAACGTCCTTGCCTTCACCGGCATCGGACCGCTTGGTAACAGACCGCTCCGGCTGGTGCGACTGGTCCTCAACAGCTGTGTAACTTCGTGGCACCACAACCATGGGCACCGTCAATGCTCGAAGGATCTTGTTTGCAGTAACGCCGAGGAACAGGCGGCTGTGCTGCGCCAGACGACTGGAACCGACCAGGAGGACCTCGCCCTCGTCCCAGGCCAGCGCTCCGATCGCTTCCTCGACGGTGGCTCCCTGCGCCACTTCCACACTGACCTGCCCGCCGGCGGCGAGTGACGACGCTGCCTCGGCCAGACGCGTGTTGGCGTGCTGGTGCGCGGAATCCACCGCGGCTGCGTCCGCTCCCCCATCGGTGCCCGTTGCCGGGTCAAGCGCCACGAGCGAGACCAGCCTGAGTGGGAGTCGACGTCGGGTGGCCGAGTCGACGGCCACCGCGATCACCGCATCCGCACCCTCCCTGGTGCCCACCGCACAGGTGAGCCGGGTGATTGGATCGAGGCGTCGATAGCCCTGGGGTGCCAGGGCCACGGGTACCGGCGATGCATGCAGGAGGGTTCCGGCGACGCTACCGACGTTGAATCGTTTTCGCAGGCCTCGTGAGCTGGCACCGATGATGATCAGCGAAGCGCCCGAATCAACCGCTGCGTCGATGAGCCCGCCCGCCTGCGAATCTGCGCTGATGACGTGCGCGCGGGCGGTTACGTCGTCGGGGATCAGGGCGAGCCCTTCAGCCAGCCATTCCTGCAACTGGGCCGAGAGGATGCTCTCAAACCCTTTTTCGGGTGGATAGACCGCATTGAATGGGGAATGCTCGGGCATCACCATCACCAATTGGAGGTTCGCATCCTGGCGTCGAGCCAGGGCGACGGCGAGGCTGACGGCGTCGCGTCCGCGTTCATCTGCTGTGTACCCGACGATGTAGTCCATCGGTCATGCTCCTTCGGTTGCCGAGAGGCCCAGGATGTTCCGGGCTGTGATTTGACCCATCCGGACGGCACCTTCGACGTGCTGATAGCCCTCAGCCGCCAGATCCGAGCAGGACCAGTGGATCGGCCCGACGGGGGTGAGCTGGTCAGGGCCATAACGGTGCAGACCGCCGAGGTCGTAGCTGGTCGCGTAGGCGCCCCTGGTCCATTCCTCTGAGCCCCAGTCCGATTCGTAGTACACCTCGGGGGTGAGTGCCTCGGAGCCGAGGAAACCGGCAATGGACTCGAGGATCATCTGCCGACGGGCTTCGGGTGACAGCCTGAACACGGCGTCGGCCTTTTCGTCCGAGACGAAACCGACCAGCGTTCCGCGGGAATCCTCGTGGTTGGTGTTGTCGTACACCTCCTGCACGATCGAGGAGGCACTGAACCCGGTCCCGGAGAGACCATCGGCGCGCCAGAACGGTGTCGCGTAGACGGCATGGACCTTGATGACGAGCCCCAGGGACTGGTGCTGGTGCATCTGATGCTGGCGGCGAGGCAGCGGTGGCTCGTAGGACACCCGCGAGTACAGGTTCGGCGGAACCGCCATGATTGCGTAGCGCGCCTTGACGGTGACGGTGTCGGACACCGCGGTGACGCCGCCGCTGTTGCTGCCTCCGCCGTTGCTGCCGCCGTCTTCGTGCCAGCGCAGCGTCCGGACTGGGCTGCTGAGCACGACGTCATCCCCCAGACGATCCGCGAGGCGTTCCGACACCTGCTGCATGCCGCCGACCACCCGCTGGTCGAGGATGAAGTTCTCATCGACCAGGTTGGAGAAGGATCCTGCCGACGCAGCCATCAGCACAGCCTGCAGGGCTGAGAAGGCATGAGCGGGTTTGGTGAGCATTCCGCCAGCGATGAAGAGCCCAATATTGTTGCAGGCTTCCTCGTCGCTGGACTGCTGCCGTAGCCAGTGGTGGAAGGAGATCGTGTCCAGTGCCCGGGCTTCCGGGTGGTTCCACGGGGTTTCCGGGCCGGCCTCTGCTGCGAGGCGGTCCAGCAGTTCGATCAACCGATTCATTTCCCCTTCAGTGGCGGCCGAGACGGGGAACATGTCTCCGGTGTAACGGGTGCGGGCGCCGTCGGCTCCGATGTAGACAGAGTCCCCCTCCCGGTACCTGTCGTAGGTTTCCAGTCCCAGCTCATCGAGCATTCCTTTGAGAGCGGTCTGGTCTGGGGATACCCATTGGCCCCCAATCTCCAGGAGCGCGCCGTCGATGGTGTCGGTCCAGGTGCGTCCGCCAACCCGGTCTCGTGCCTCCAGGACAGCGACGCTCAGCCCTGCCCTCTTCAACTCCCACGCCGCGGTGAGGCCCGAGGGGCCCGCCCCGATGATTACGACGTCGCGTTCTAGATTCTCCACTGTTACCTTTCAGACAATATGGTCCACGCCACAAAATGAACGCCATTCATTTATTAGGGATACTGTAGCGATAGCCGGCAGTTTTGGAAAGGGCACACCCCGCACCCTCCGGCTGAGTCAACAGACATGACGTGTTTGGCGACGGAAACTTGTCATTGGTGTTGACTCGATCCGGGCGGGTGCTGGACCCACCGGCAGGAACGACAGCAATGGCGGGGCAGTAGAATGAATCCGCAGCGAAGAGACGGTGAAGGGGCGGTCATGGGAAGTGTGGGAGCGCCGGTCAGCCGCCGTCGGGCGGGCCGTCCGCCGCGCGGACTGCTGTCACGGGACCTCATTACTGATGCAGCACTTGCCCTGATTGCCAGCCAGGGCTACGAGGGCCTCACCATGTCTGCACTAGCCCAGCGCCTGCGAGTGGCACCGTCGGCCCTGTACAACCACGCTGAATCCAAGCAGGAAGTGCTGCGCTGGGTCGAAGACGAGGTGATGGCGAAGGTGGACTTCAGCGCTTTCGCCGCGGCCCCCTGGGATGAGGCGGTTCGCTCTTGGGCCTGGTCCTACCGCGGTGTCTTCGCAGCTCATGCACCGCTCATCTCGGTCATCGCCATTCTGCCCGTCACAGGCGCACCCGAAACGCTTGCCATGTACGAAGCGGTCACCAAAGGATTCCTCGACGCCGGTTGGCCGGCGGATCGGATTATCCCCGCCATCGTCGCCCTTGAGTCCTTCATCTTCGGATCAGCGTTCGACGTCGCCGCCCCCGAAGACATTTTTGAGTCAGGCAGCCTGGGGCCTGACTACCCTCTATTCACGGCCGCCGTCCGCCTTCGGGGCGGGTCCCAGGCCGACTCAGCCGACGCCGCGTTCACCGTCGGACTCGAAGCCCTGATCACCGGGCTGAAGGCGCAAGTGGCAGGCTGACACCGTCGAACCCTGCCGCGCAGCCCTTGCCCTACGCGCCGAAGCAGTCGTTCCCGCCGTCGTTCCCGCCAAACGCAGCAGAAACCGGCAAACGCGCCATATATTATTGGCGCGCTGGCGGTTTTCTGCGGCGCTAGCGGGTTACTGCGGCGCAGGCCAGGGTCGACGGCGCCGACCCCGGCGGCAACAGCGTGTGCTCTACTTGGCGGCGCGGATAGCAGCCTCGAGGACGTCCAGCCCGTCGTTCAGCAGCTCATCACCAATCACTAGCGGCGGGAGCAACCGGACCACATTGCCGTACGTGCCACAGGTCAGGATGATGACACCCTCCTGCAGGCACGCGGCAGCAATGGCCTTCGTCGCATCCGGGTTTGGTGTCTTGGTCCCCGGCTTCACGAACTCGATGGCAAGCATCGCGCCCCGGCCGCGGATCTCACCGATGATCGACTCGGCCCCAAGATCCTCCTGCAGGCCCCGAAGCCGTGACGTTGCCAGCTCCTCGATAGCCTGAGCTCGGGCAACGAGATCCTGTTCCTGCATCGTCTCGATAGCGGCCAACGCGGCAGCGCAGGCCACCGGGTTGCCACCGAAGGTGCCGCCGAGACCGCCGGGGTGAACGGCGTCGAGCAGGTCGGCCCGGCCGGTGATTGCCGAAAGCGGCATGCCGCCGGCGATTCCCTTGGCCATGGTGATGATGTCGGGCACAACGCCCTCGTGGTCGACCGCGAACCAGGCGCCGGTGCGGCAGAAGCCGGACTGCACCTCATCGGCGATGAAGACCACTCCGTTGGCCTTGGCCCACTCGGCCAATGCTGGCAGGAATCCTTCGGCGGGGACGATGAAACCGCCCTCCCCCTGGACGGGTTCGATGATGATGGCGGCCAGTGAACTGGCCCCGATCTGCTTCTCCATCATTGTGATGGCGCGCTGAGCCGCTTCAGCCCCGGTGATCGAGGGGTTTTCCTCGCGGAAGGGGTAGCTCATTGGCAGCCGGTAGACCTCGGACGCGAACGGGCCGAAGTCACCCGAGGGCCCACCCTTGTACGGCAGTGACTTGGCGGTCAGGGCCATCGTGAGGTTGGTGCGGCCGTGGTAGGCATGATCGAAGGCGGCGACGGCGGTGCGACCGGTCGCCAGGCGAGCCACCTTGATCGCGTTCTCGACAGCCTCGGCACCCGAGTTGAACAGCACAGTCCGCTTCTCGAAGTCGCCGGGGGTCAGCTCGGCCAGCTTCTCAGCCACGGCAATGTAGCCCTCGTAGGGCGTGACCATGAAGCAGGTGTGGGTGAAGTGCTCCACTTGCTCCTTGACGGCGCCGACGACGGCGGGATCCGACGCGCCAACGCTGGTCACCGCAATGCCGGAGCCGAGGTCGATGAACGAGTTACCGTCGACGTCGTGAATGATGCCGCCGTCGGCGTCGGCAACATACACCGGCACGCTTGAGGCAACGCCCTTGGCCACCACTGCCGCCCGACGAGCGGCAAGCTCGGTGGACTTGGGGCCTGGGAAGTCGGCGATGATCTTGCGCTTTTGCTCGAGCCGGAATTGCGGCTGGATCGCTTGGGTGGTCATAGTGAAACTGCCTTTCTAAACATCAAGCGCGCTCATGACGTGCTTGATCCGGGTGTAGTCCTCAACGCCATACATCGAGAGGTCCTTGCCGTAACCGGAGCTCTTGAAGCCTCCATGCGGCATCTCGGCGGTGAGAAGAATGTGGGTATTGATCCAGACTGCGCCGAAGTCGAGGTCCCGGGACACCCTCATGGCGGTGCCATGATCGGTGGTCCAGATGCTCGACGCCAGCGCGTACTCGACGTCGTTGGCCAGCTCGACCGCCTCGTCCTCGGTGGTGAACTTCTGCACGGTGATGACCGGGCCGAAGGTTTCCTGCTGGACAATGTCGTCGGTCTGGCGGGCACCGGTGACGATGGTCGCCTCGTAGAAGTAGCCCTTGTCCCCGGAGCGCTTGCCCCCAATCTCGACCTTGCAGTGCTCAGGAAGGGCGTCCATCACCGCATTGACCGAATTGAAGTGGTTGATGTTGTTCAGCGGGCCGAAGTAGTTCTGGGAGTCGTCGGCGTTGCCGGTCTTGAGCGTTTCGGTGTGCGCCACCATGGCGGCCACCAGGTCATCGTGGACCGAATCCTGGACCAGCACCCGGGTGATCGCCGTGCAATCCTGGCCCGCATTGAAGAACGAGAACTCAGCGATCGCTGCTGCGGTCTTCTTGATGTCGGCGTCGGCGAAGACGACGGCGGGTGCCTTGCCTCCCAACTCAAGGTGAGCTCGCTTGAGCGACTTCGCCGCTCCGGTGGCGACGGCGATACCGGCACGGACCGATCCGGTGATTGAGACCAACCCGGGCACGGGATGGTCGACCATCGCGGCCCCGGTTTCCCCGGTGCCCAGCACCACGTTCAACACCCCCGGTGGAAGGATGCCCTGGGTCAGCTTCGCCAACACCAGGGTGGACTCGGGTGTGGTGTCGCTGGGCTTGAGGACCACCGTGTTGCCGGCGGCGAGCGCAGGACCGATCTTCCAGATGGCCATCAGCAGCGGGTAGTTCCAGGGTGCAACCTGGGCGACTACCCCAATGGGCTCGCGACGGATATAGGAGGTGTGGCCCTCGACGTATTCGCCAGCGGACTTCCCTTCCAGCAGGCGAGCGGCGCCGGCGAAGAACCTCAGCTGGTCGGCACCCACGGCCACTTCCTCGGCGGCAATCAGATCGCGCACCTGCCCGGTGTTGCGGTGCTGCGCATCGACCAGTTCATCGCTGGCCGCCTCAAGCGCGTCGGCGAGCTTCAGCAGCATGAGCTGCCGCTGGCTCGGGGTGACGTGCTTGAACGTCCTGAACGCTTGAGCGGCCGCTGTCATGGCGGCGTCGACATCCGACTTCAGCGATACTGGCGCCTTCGCCACGACCTCGCCATTGGTGGGGTTGACGATGTCGAGCAGCTCGGTGCCAGCCGGTGTGACAAACTCGCCGTTGATAAAGTTTTGGAGGGTGGTTACCACGGTATTCATCCCTTTTCTATGATGGGCTGACGGATCACTGCGGATCCATCACAGCGTAAATCCATTGCTGACCCTACGCCTCCTCTTATTCCCCGGCCTAGGGTGATGCGCACAACAACCTGGGGCGCCTGTCATGCACCCGCACAGTGTCACGGTCCTATAGTTGAGGCATGGCCATCACCCTTCCCACCCTGCTTACGGCCGCCGGCCTCGGTCTCCACACCGTGGGGGCCGCCGTCGTGCCGGACATCCCCATCCAATGGGTCGCGGTAACCGAGCTCGAGGATCCTCTTCCATTCCTCAGCGGCGGCGAGGTGGTGCTGACCACCGGCCTCCGGCAGAAAACGACGACGGCGCAGCGCTCCTTCGTGCGCCGAGTCCATGAGTCGGGGGCGCTGGGGATCGGCTTCGGCACTGGGCTTGGGCACCGGCAGGTCCCCGCCGCACTGGTCGACGAGGCAGATTCCCTGGGGCTGCCCGTGTTCCGCGTCCCCTACGAGACCCCGTTCATCGCCATCGGGAAGATTGTCGCTGACTCGCTCTCAGCCGACCACTACTCCAGGCTCGAAAGCCTGTTGAAGGGTCATCAGGTTCTCGCGTCGGCCCTGCTCGGGGAGGGTGGCCTTCCCCAACTGCTGCGGGAGCTTGCCACGATGCTCGGCACCGACGTCGTGCTGTCCCAGTACGGCGCCCAGCTGTTCAGTACTGAGACGACCGGAGGAGCCGGGTCTGGTGCCCCCGGCGGCCATTGGCATCGGCTCCCGGTGGCCACCGGCCTGAAAGACCGCTGCACGCTTGCCATCGCAGAGCCTTACAACCCCAACGCCATCGTCGCCTATGCGCAGAGCCTGATCAGCGTCGAGTTGAGCAACCAGGCCCGACGGCGGGCCAGTGAACGCGCAGTGGTTGGGCAGCTCTGCCAGGACGTGGTCCGCGGCACCCTGGCAGGTCCCGACGCCGTCGCACGCCTGGGTGGCGCCGGCATCGACACCGCACTGCGCCAGGTGGTGGTGATCGTCGAAGTGGCCTCCGGGCAGCGTCGGGCGCTGCGAACCCTGCCGACACCGGCAGGGTTCGCGTCGGGAGTGGAAGCGCTGGTTGACGAGCGGTTGGTCATCGCCGTTCCTGACGGTGATGGACCCGTTCTCAGTCAGCAGATGGGCGCCTACCTCCACGGCGCCGGGCTGACCGCGAAGGTGGGGTATGGGGGTGCCTATGCGCAGGCCAGCGGCTTCCGCTGGAGCTATTTCGAGGCACGGGAATCGTTGACCAGGGGCTTGCCCGTGAACACCCCTGACCGGCTGAGTCTGACCTCCCTGCTGATGGCCAGCGAGGATGTGCCACTCGCCGATCTCGCTGCTGAAGCGTTGGATCCGGTCGTGGCGTTTGACCAGCGCCATCACGCCGAGTTGATGGTGACGCTTGAGCGGTACCTGATGCTGAACGGGTCGGTCGCCGCGGTCGCTGAGGCGTTGCAGCTTCATCGGAACACCGTGCGTTACCGGTTGCAGCAGATCCAGGACCTGAGCGGCTACGACCCGGGAGTCACCGCCGACCGGGTTCACCTGTACCTCGCCCTGAACGTGCGGGGACTCCGGTAGCCGGGCAGCGGTGACACAAATTGTCCGAAAAGTGCTGGTCTTTCGTCAGACGGCGTGGTCAAATTACGTCAGCCAGACAGCACCGCCCCCAGCGTCGCGCATCCGGCGGATGCCGCTCAAGGGGGACTTGAGGGCCTTTCTCAAGGAAGAGACGTGGTCTCATGACGCACCGTAATCGACTGATGACCTTCGGCACGTGTGCCGCACTCATCGCTGGTTCTACCTTTCTGGCTGCCTCACCCGCAGTAGCCGCGCCCGCCTCGGCCTCCTGCGTTGCTGCCCAGTCTGCGCTGGGGGCTGCCCTGGACTCCGCGTCAGTGGACATCGGCCTGGCCTACGACCTGAAAACCGCGCTGGCCGCCATCGAGGCCGCTTCCGAGGCACTCGATCAGGCCTGGATAGACGCCGACATCGCAGCAGTTCATGAATACGCAGCGTACGACGCCGCGATTGCGGCCTTTGAAACGGCGGCGATGGCCCTGGAAACAACCCAGGCTGCTCTGGACGCGGCACAGACCGCGAAGTTCCTCGCCGATGACCGTGTTGTGGCCGCCGCGCTGGCGCTCGCTGACGTGGCAGACGGCGACGACGTCGCTCGCCTCGCCGCTGAGGCAGAGCTCGCCGCCGCTCTGGCCTTCCAGGTCGAGGCGACAACCGTGCTGGCTGCACGGCAGGCGGAACGGGACACAGCACCCGAGGCATTCGCTGCGGCTGATGAAGCGCTGATGGAAGCACAGCTGGCACTGGAAGATGCGCTCTACACCGAAGCAGTAGTCGCGGCCGAGAACACCTACTACGCCGCGATCGAGACCATCGAAGCAGTTCTTGCCGCTCTGGGCGGCGCCGGCACCGGTACCAGTATCGAAGAGGTCCAGGTGCTGGTGAACGCTGCGCTCGCTGCCTGCGCTGCGCCGGGCACGGGAGAGGGTGCCGGCGAGGACTTCGAGGTGCCGGTTGTCGTTGTCGCACCCACCGCCCCGGCGGCGCCCGGCCCGATCGGCACCGGGACCACTGCGGCAGCCGGGAGGGGATTGAACATCCAGACCGCAGCTGCTGACCCAGCACCTGACACTGCAAGCGCCCTGACCTTTGGCGGGGCGGCGGGAGCGGCGTTGGTGCTTTTGTCAGGTGCTGGCGTGTGGCTCCGCCGCTCCACCCGGGCCTGAGCATGCGCGGCTGGCGGGGCCCCCCGGCCCGGTGGACCGGTCTGGCGCTGTCTGCTGCCCTGATCGTTGCCGCTACGTCGGTGGCGGGCGAAGCCTCATCTGAACCTGTCACGTTCGACCGCCAGACCGTGGCCGCTGCCTTCGCTCCAGTCCAGCCGGCCGAACCGCCAGCGGCAACGGCAACGGCAACGGCTGCACCATCGGTTCCCGCCCCGGAACCAGCCGCGTCACCGCCTGGCTGGCTCACTGTGGAGGCCGCAGGGATCGACCAATCAATCCTGCCCCTCACCCCCTCGGCGGAGGAGTTTGCATCGCAGTCAATCGTGCCGCCGTTGACCGAGGATGCCTACTGGCTGACATCCTTTGGGACACCGGGGCTGGCGTCGGAAGACACCACCTACATCACCGGCCACAGCTGGGAGGGCCGTGACGCCCCCTTCAACCGACTGAGCACCGACGCCAACGTGGGCGATTCGATTGTGCTCACCACCGAAACGGGCGTTCTCGACTACGTCATCGATTCGGTGACCACCCACGACAAGAACACCCTGAAGGACAGCGAGATCTGGAATGTCGTGCCCAACCGTCTGGTGCTGATCAGTTGCTACACCGAAGACATTTGGGGCAAAAACGTAGTCATCACGGCCAGCCCAGCGGGCAGCGTCTAGAAGTCGTGCCGGTTCAGTACATTGCGGTTACCGCGTCCGGCGTTGGCCGGACGCTTGAGCCGCTGGGCGGACTTGACCGATTCCTTCCGGCTACGGTCCGGACTGCTGCCGTTCGCCTTCAGCATGAACAGGACCGGCTGACTTACCGTGCGGCTCACGCCGTGTTCCGGCTCATGGCGGCTCGGTTGCTCGGCGCAACCCCGTCGGAGGCCGCCGCGCTGCCGGTAACACGCTCCTGCCGGACCTGCGGCTCGGGTCTGCATGGCAAACCGGCCATCGAGGGAGTGGAGCTGAGCCTGTCCCGTTCCGCGGGCTCACTCCTGGTGGCCTCGGCTCCCGCCGGGCACCCCATCGGTGCCGATATCGAGCACATCCCCGACGCCGTCTTCGACGGGTTCGACGCCTACGCCCTCTCGGTTCCGGAGCGGGAAAAGCTCCGGGCCGACGACGTCGATGCGCGGCTCCGGCTGTGGGTCGCCAAGGAGGCGGTGCTGAAAGCAACCGGGCATGGGCTCAGCATCGAACCCTCCACGTTTTCCATCGCAGGCAATTCCTGCACGGGACTGGCCGCTGCGGAGCACCTGAAACTGACCTGGGTCGGCCCACCTGTTGGGTATGCTGCGGCGATCGCTGCGCCCGCCGCTTCGGAGCTGGCCGCAACGGAGCTGGTCCAGTTGACGATGCTCCAGTTGGTGTAGCCGAGCAGGAACCAGGTGACCTGCGCGCGCCCAGCTATTTACCGGTCGCGTGGTCGAGGCAGTACGGTGTCCACGGCCGGGCTTCAAGGCGTCCACCCGCAATCATTTGGCCGCAGCTGGCACACACGCCGTAGGTGCCAGCATCGAGCCTTGCCAGCGCGGCTTCAATCTCTTCCGCCCTGCCTCGCGCGTCCCGGGCCAGAGCTGACATCTGTGAAAGTTCAGCGGCGATGGTGGTCCCCTCGGGGTCGTGTTCGTCGTCGACGTTTGAATTGTCCCGGGCCGCGCTGACCGAGCGACTATCGGCATCAAGTGCGGCGAAACTCGCGCGGGTGCGGGCGAGCTCCGCGCGCAGACGCGGACGGTAAGGCTCAAAGTCTGTCTCGGCTGTCATGGCGCAATAGTACGGTGTCACCTGGCCCGGTCGGCCGGCGAATCGTCTATCCTAATAACTGCCGGCGTCCCGCTACCTGGGATTGCCGCTCGGCTAAGTACCGCCCGGCCAGCTGGCGGCGCGGCAAGAACGACAGGGACTCATGGTTGAGCGGTGCACTTCCACAGCAAACAGCAACGGTGCGACCCTGTGCACCCCGTACCTTACGGAACTCCCGATCACTGGAGCTGCCATCTCGGTTTTCGGCGGAGCCGTTCAGGAAACGATCTGCTGCAGTGATGACCTTGCGCGCAGGCTCGATGAGTTGCAGTTCGAACTTGGGGAGGGTCCCCGCTGGGAAGCAGCCTCAAGTCGCGTGCCGGTACTGATCCCGGATACCGCAGAAAACTGGCACACCCGGTGGCCCGTCTTCGGTAACGCCGTCCGTGCGACAGAGGTGAAGGCGCTGTTCGTCTTTCCCCTTGTTCTTGGCGCGATCGATATTGGAGTCGTCGAGCTGTATCGGACGAACCCAGGCAAGCTCAGCGGAGCGAACGCTGCGGCGGCGGCGGTCCTCACCGATCAAACCTCGTGGATGTTGCTGCGTCGGATGTTGTCCAGGGAACCCGGCCACGACGAATCGTTTGGGGGCAATGACGGCACCTCACTATCGCGCCGTGAGATTCACCAAGCCACCGGAATGGTCCTGGCGCAGGCGAACATCACTGCCACTGACGCTCTCCTTCTGTTGCGGGGATATGCCTTCGCCGAGGGGCTCCAATTGAAAGAGGTAGCAGCTGCGGTTATCGACCGCCGGCTGGACTTTACGCCGAAACCTCAATAGCGGAGTAAACTCTATTCATGGTGACTTCGACCCGCGCAGAACGCGTCAGCGCTGCTTTCGTAAAGATCGCTGACACGCTGGTCGACGACTACGACGTTCTTGACCTTCTCCATGCTCTAGTGGAGGAGTCGATCGACATTCTCAACGCGACTGCGGCCGGGCTGTTGCTCGTGGACCAGCACGGCGAGCTTCAGGTCCTGGCGTCCACCAGCGAGGAAAGCCAGCTGGTCGAGGTACTGCAGCGCGAAGCTGGCGCTGGACCCTGTGTCGAGGCTTTCCAGACCGGAAAAGTTGTCACGGTCGACAATATTGCTGACCTCGGTGACCGTTGGCCCGATTTCAAGCAGGCAGCCCTGTCGCAGGGATTTCGTTCGGTACATGCCATCCCCATGCGGATACGAGGCAGGACAATCGGTGCCCTCAACCTTTTCGGTGTGGATGCTGGCGCACTGTCCGTGGAAGATGCAGCGATTGGGCAGGCACTCGCCGACGTTGCCACGATCAGCATTCTGCAGGAGCGCGCGGTACGCGAAGCCGGGGTCATCAATGATCAGCTCCAGCGCGCCCTGACCAGCAGGATCCTGATTGAACAAGCCAAGGGCGTGGTGGCCCAGTTGAGCAATGTCGATATGCATGAATCGTTTACCCGGATCCGCAACCATGCCCGCCGGAACCACCTCACGTTGCACGACACGGCGACCCAGATTGTCGATCGGTCATTGTCGCTGTAGCCAGCCCGCAGCAGTCGCAGGCAGGCGTCAGGCATGCATAGTGCACTTAAACTGAAAATGCGTTGTCAGGTTGCCGTCAGTTTGCCGATGTACCTATCCGACTCACTGACCGCGGTTTAGCTACCATATGGTCACCTTCCAAGCGTCGTTTGACTGTCTCAGAACTCATTACTCATATACCTCCCCGAAATACCGACGATCTTGAGGATTCGCTGCACTGCCTCAGCTTGTGAGTTGGAACCGGATGAGTAAAGAACGTCCAGAGGGAAGAACCTTTTCGCAGCGAGAGATGTTAAAAGAAATCTGCCCCGTCCGGATACTTCCGTGGAATGTTTCTCCACTCAACACGGCGCCGGGGTCTGGGGCAGTACACTCACTCTAGACCCTCGCGGGCAGCGCGTCTATGGCTGCTGAGGTTTATCTGCTTCCACAGTTTCACGGGTTGCCATTGTCCGGCGGATATCGTCGAACACCGCCCGCGACTCACGCAGCCAGGGGAGCCCCACAAATACGTGGAAGGCACCCGGGTACCGGTTGAACGTTATGACGCGGCCGGCGTCACGCATCACCCGATTGAACGCGATGGCGTCTGCCATGCAGATGTCCCGGCTCCCCTGATAGAGCGTCACGGGCGGGAGTTCAGCCAACGCGGCGGGCGGGGCGAAGATCGGGCTCAGCAGCTGATGTTTGGGGTCCTCGCCTGCCGCCCACCATTTTCCCGCCTCGACTGCCCCTGGAACCGCAAGCATGGGATCGACCCGGTCGTACTGCGGAATGGCTGGGTTTGTGCCCGTGACGTCCAGCCAGGGCGAGAAGAGGATCAGGTGGCCCGGCTGTGGCAGGCCGAGAGCCGCGAAGTGCAAGGCCTGGCCGACCGCCAACCCGCCGCCCGCCGAATCCCCGGCCAGGACGACGTCGTCGGCGCTCGTTGTTGAGAGCACCAGTTGGTAGACGGCGGCGAGGTAGTCGTAGGTTTCCCTGAAGCTGTGTTCGGGAGCTAACCGGTAGAGCGGCACGGTCACCGTTGCCCCGGTGGCCCTGATGAGCGCTGCAATGATCCACCAGTGCGGGCGGGCCAGTTCGTTGATGTAGGTGCCACCATGGGTGTAGATGATGTGGCGTCCGGAGCCCGCCGACCGGGGACGCAGGGTGAGGGTGCGAACGCCGACGACCGCCAGCTCCTCGACCGTGCAAAGCCGCCGCAGGGCTCGGGGCAACGGCGCCGGAGTGGGGTAGGCGCGCTGCAGGTACCGAGCCCGCATCCATTCGAGCGAGTTGTAGTGCCGTTTCGTCGAAGTCCAACCCAGCAAGGCGTTGACGGCTCTCATGGGTGCGCTCGCTGCAGGTTCGGCGGCCGACTGGGGAGTAGGGCTCATAAGCTCCACTTTGCCACGAGCCCGGCCCCGGGCTGGCCTCGGAGCTCGCCCTGATTCTAGCGACGGGGTCTGGCACGGGGTCTGGCGTCGGGGTGCGCCGGTCCATAGGGTATGAGGATGGCTAACCCATCGCACACCAGCCTCCAGCACAGCTGGCAGGGCGAGGACGACCCCGGCCGGCTCGACACGGCCACCATCAACCTCGAATCCGACCGGCTTACCGCTCACGGCACCTCCAGAACCACAGACTATGCGGTGAGCTGGGCGCTCGCCACGACGTCGGGCTGGGTGACCCAGCGGCTCACCGTCACCGTCCATGGCCAGGGATGGAGCCGTCACCTGGAACTGGTGAGATCGGAGGACGGCCACTGGTCCAGCGATACGCAGAGTTCCGGTGCCGTCGATCTACCCCCGCCCGGGATCACGGATCCCGATGGACTGTCCACTGCGTTGGATTGCGATCTGGGCTTGTGCCCGGTGACCAACACGATGCCGATCCTCCGACTCAACCTGGTCTCGGACGACGACGCGCCGGCTGACGAAACCGCACTCACCATGGCTTGGGTTGAGGTGCCGAGCCTGCGGGTAATCCCCAGCGCTCAGGTGTACAGCCATGTGAGGTCGGCCCGACCCGACAGTCCCGCGATGGTGTTGTATAGCTCCGGCAACCGCGGATTCGCTGCCGAGCTGACTGTCGACGACGACGGCGTGGTGGTCGACTACCCCGGCCTGGCCCGGCGGATACGCTAGCTCCAAACAGTCGGGGCAACGCCGTTTGACTCAACATTGGGTGCCTGCACTGGGTAAACTCAGACGGGCCGGGATTGCAGCTGGCACGGACCAACTACGCGCACCCCGGACAGTGAGGAACCCATGACCAACGCCGTCGACGTTGCGCTGATGATCGATTTGCTCGGGGTCTTCTTCTTCGCGGTATCCGGCTCTCTCCTTGCCGCTCGCAAAGGCTTTGATCTGGTGGGTTCTCTGCTGCTGGCCTCCCTGGCCGGATTGGGCGGCGGTGTGGCTCGGGACCTGATCATCGATACGGTTCCTGCGGCCTTCTCCAATCCCTTCTACTTGCTCCCACCGGTGCTCGCGACCCTGCTGGTGTATTTCCTCTTCTCGGGCGTCGAGCGCGTCAGCAACCTGCTGGTGGTGTTCGACGCCGCCGGCCTGGGCCTGTTCTGCATCACCGGCACGGTGAAAGCGCTGGAGTTCGGGCTTCACCCGGTGGCGGGTATCCTCCTCGGCGTGACCACGGCGGTTGGCGGTGGCCTGCTCCGTGACGTGGTGGCCAATGAGGTACCCCAACTCTTCGATCCCCGGGACATTTACGCGCTTCCGGCCATGCTCGGGGCCGGTCTGACCACCCTGCTGGTCGGCACCGGCTGGTTCAATGTGGTGACCGGCGGCGTCGTCGCTGCAATGGTCTTCACCCTCCGGGTCCTCGCATGGCGCTTCAGCTGGCGGGCGCCGTTGGCAGTCCTGGGCTGGAAGCGCTCGGGCACTGGATAAGCCACCGCACTGTGGGGGCTAGGATGGATGTATCCCCCAACCCCACCCCTGGAGTTCCAATTGACTGAGCTATTCCTGGACAAATTCCGTGCCCTGGTTCCGGCGTACTTCGATGACCAGTGGTCGGCGGAAGATGGCCTGTCGAAGGAAGAACTTCAGGACCTCATGGAGGACCAGGATTTCGATCTTCCCCTCGCTCTGCGCGACTTCTACCTCGCCGTCGGGGCCGTCGAAGACATTATGGAGGCGTACCACTTCTTCTGGGATCCCGATGAGCTCACGATCGAGGACGGACACCTGCTTTTCCTCGAAGACGAAGAGGAAAAGTACACCTGGGGTATCAGGGTGGATCAGTTGGATGTCCCCGATCCCATCATCTGGCGTCGGAACAACGCTCGCGGCACCTGGAAGAGTGAAGAGGGCACGTTCAGCGAATACGTTCTCGACATGTTCGAGTGGGTGTTCGAGGAAGACGCGGTCGAGGAGTGACCGAGTGGGTGCGGCATGCTCCTGACGATTACCTGTGCCCCTTCTGCGACCTCGCCGCCGGGGATTTCGCAAACCCAAAAAACCTGTGCGAGCCTGGCGACCTGATCTACTCAGACGACCTGGTGTTGGCGTTCATTGCCTCCCACGGCTTCGACCCGCACCCCGGCCACGTGTTAGTGACTCCCCGGGCCCACTTCGAGTTGCTCTATGAGCTGCCCGACGACGTCGCCGCCCGCATCATGATCGTCACCCGCGACCTGGCGGTCGCCATCAAGCGGGCCTGGTCACCTGACGGCATCTCCACCCGCCAGCATAATGAGCCGGCCGGCAGCCAACATGTCTGGCACTATCACCAGCATGTGCTCCCCCGCTGGCACGACGACGGTTTCTACTTCACCCCGAAGCGACCCGTCGTTGATCCTGCGGTGCGGGCCAGGAAGGCAGCCGAGCTGCGCGCCTGCCTGTAGCGTGCACACCCTGGCCTTCAGCGTGCAGGTTTCTCCGGTCTATGAGGACTGTTCAGCTCGTTTAGCTCCGATACACCCCTCAACCGTCCATTCCGGGACCAGAACATGGGAAACTCGGCACGCCCGCCGGTGGACTAACGGGCCGGATTGCGTCGCCCATCGTCGGTAACCATACAAGAGACCAGATACTGGCCACTATTGTGATTTGGCACACTCGTGATATAGGATTTTACTACTTCCTATATTGAAGGGTAATCACCGTTGCAGACCCGCCCGACTTACTCTGTCCCAGATCTTCGCCAGCTCGCGACCGCAGCTCTTGAGTGCTGTAATGTCCCACGAGCCGACGCCGAACTGACGGCGCACTCTTTGGTCCAGGCAGACCAGCGCGGCATCCACTCCCACGGTTTGCTCCGCCTTCCCTTGTATGTCGAAGCCCTTCGGCTCGGCGGGATCAACCCGACACCGAACCTGTCGTACTCTTCCAAGGCGGATTCAGTGGCCATCCTCGATGCTGATGCCGCGCTCGGCCAGGTTGCTATGCAGTCGGCAGTCGACAAGGTTATCGAGATCGGTCAGATCCATGGGATCTCTGCGGTCGCCGTTCAGAACAGCAGTCATTATGGAGCTGGGGCGTTCTGGAGCGATCAGCTAGCGGCGGCCGGGTTCCTTTCGTTCATCACGTCCTCCACCGGACCGGTGGTCGCGCCTCACGGAGGCACGACGAAGGTACTGGGGACGAATCCGCTGACACTTGGGGCTCCTGGCTCGTCGGGCTGGCCACTCACGGCTGACCTCGCGACCAGCAATGGCGCTTACGGCAAGGTAATCGCCGCACGAAATGAGGGTCAGCAACTTCCCGAAGGCTGGGCTGTCGACACCGATGGCAACCCCACCACTGATCCAGAAGCGGCCGCAGCAGGCTCCATGATCCCGTTCGGCGACCACAAAGGTTCGGCTGTCGCCGTCCTTCTGGAGGCATTTGCCTCGTCCCTTACCGATGCTACTTACGCCTATGAAACCATCGATATCTGGTCCAACCCGGCATCCCTAATGAACAACGGGCACCTCGTCATCGGGATAAACACCGACGCATTCGCCGGACGTTCCCACACCGAAGACCGGGTTGCTGATCTGCAAAAGCGGGTACGGAACTCCGGTCCGGCCGACCGCACGGTGCAGGCCCCTGGGGACCCTGAACATGCCCTGGAAATGGGTGCCGCCTCGGTCATGCAGCTGCCCAATTCCACGGCAGACCAGCTGCGTCAACTCGCACGTGAACATTCCATCCCAGCCAATTTCTTAACATCCACCGCTCAATAACACCTATCCCTTACAACCGAAGCATTCCCGGAAGGAACTCCAGCAATGAAGCTCGAAAACTCCACCCCGTACAGCCGACGTCGTTCCGCCACCGCGATCGGTCTCGCCGCCACCGCAGCTCTCCTATTGTCCGGCTGCAACGTCGGCACACCGGTGGACCGCGATGAGGTGGGCCAGGCCGACGCCGATGCCAAAACTCTGCGTCTCGCACATGTCTACGAGGCCGGGCATCCAGTAGAAGAGTGTGGCGTCGCTACCCTCAAGGAAGAACTCGAGGGTAGCGGTCTTCAGATCGAAAGCTTCCCAGCTGCGCAGCTCGGCAACGAATCGGAATCCCTCGAACAGGTAGCCTCAGGCGCACTAGATATGGCGATCGCTGGCCCATCGTTCCTAGGCGTATGGGAAGAGGATGCGGCCGTACTTGACGGGGCTTACTTGTTTGAAGACGTCGACCACTTCGAGGAAACCGTTGAGGGGGAGGCTATGGCGACCGTCTTCGACGGCCTTTACGAAAGCTCCGATATTCGTGTCCTCTCAAGCTGGTACTACGGCACACGCCACGTTACCGCTAACAAAAAGATCAGCTCATCTGCCGACTTCGATGGTCTGAAGATCCGCACTCCCAACGCGCCGCTCTACCTCGAGAACGTCGCAGCTATGGGCGGTACCGCCACTCCAATGGCACTGGATGAGGTCTATCTGGCCCTGCAACAGGGGGTTATCGACGCCCAGGAGAACCCCATCCCCACTATCTCGACAGCCAAGTTCAACGAGGTTCAGGACTACATCAACCTCACAGGACACATGGTTCAAGGAGTCATGATAACAACCGGCCGCACGGTCTATGAGGGATTGACTGATGAGGAGCGTGAAGCGCTCGAAAGCGCGATGGCTGTCGCCGCGGATGACACCCGTGTGTGTATTGAGGAGCAGGAAGAAGGCATTCTCGACGAATGGCGTGCGGGCGATGGCATCCAAGTGAACGACGACGTCGACCGGGAATCCTTCGCCGCCGCTGCCGAAGAAGCAATGCTGCAACAGCCTTGGGGTGAGCTATACCGGGAAATCAAGGGTGCTCGGTGAGTTCAAACTCATCAGGGGCTGACGCCAGTAACGAAAACAACATTGCTACGGGTTCCCACGTTCCACACGAGCCGGATCTGCCCGACTTCGCTGAACAACGCAGCCGACTCTACCGGGGGCTCGTCAATGTTGAACGGATCGCAAGTTGCACGCTTCTTGTGTCATTGCTCGGGTTGATCATGTTGCAGGTGATCAGCCGTTATGTCTTCAACACACCGTTCAGCTGGACTGAGGAACTGGCTCGGTTCATGCTGCTCTGGTTCACGTTCGTTTCCGCCGGTTTTGTCATGGCACGGCGTATACATATCGCCGTTGACCTCCTGGCTAGCAAGCTGGGTCGGAAAGGGACCATCGTGTTGGATACGTTCGCCCTCATAACGGTCTTTGCCACTGCGGGAGTCCTAGCCGTAGCGGGAGCCGAGTTTGCTGCTGGCGCCAATCGGCTTCTCGCTCCCGCAACAGGCCTACCGATGAGTGTGGTCTACTTTGCCGCAGTCACCGGATTTGCGCTCATCTTCTTCCATGCCGCTTTGCACATCGTGCTCAACATCCGCCACCCCGAGGTAGTTCCTGACGCTATGGAAAACCTTGAGCGGGAAGCGGTCTAGGAAACCATATGACCCTTCTCATCATGATCATCGCGTTGCTGGTGCTACTCGCTCTCCGCGTGCCAGTCTCCTTTGCCTTGCTCATCCCCTCGGTCGCCTACGTCATCATGGACCCGACTGCTCGGATCGGCACGGCGGTCCAACAGACCGTCTCCGGGGTTGACAGCTTTGCCATCCTCGCCGTTCCCATGTTCATCTTGCTAGGAAACCTCGCCAACGTTTCCGGAGTGACCGACAAGCTCTACGACGCAGCCGTGGCCGGTATCGGCCACCTCCGCGGCAGCCTCGGCTACGTCAACGTGGCCACCAGCTTCGGCTTCTCTTGGATGAGCGGTGCCGCTATAGCTGATGCCGCTGCCATGGGACGGGTGCAAGTCCCGGCTATGGTCCAACGAGGCTACTCCCGTGAATTTGCTTTGGGCGTGACCGGCGCCTCGAGCCTGATAGCGCCCATGATCCCGCCCAGCATCCCGGCTGTCATCTACGCGGTCACCGCCGGAGTGTCAGTAGGTGCCCTATTTATGGCTGGGATCCTGCCCGCGTTGGTGCTGGTGACGGCCCTCTGCCTCACGGTCTGGATTCTTATGAGGAAACAGAACCATCTGCGGCTCCCGAAATCGACCTGGAAAGTGCGGGGCCGCACCACCCTCGCGGCGCTTCCCGCGATGGGGTCAGCGGTTGTCATCCTGGGTGGCATTCTCAGCGGTGTTTTCACGCCCACCGAGGCGAGCGGGATTGGCGTCGTCTATATCCTCATCCTTGCCATCGTGTACCGCGCGCTAACTTGGCGGAAGCTGTACCGCACCCTGTTGACAACTGTTGAGACCTCGGGCTCGGTCCTCCTGATCGTAGCTGCCGCTGCGCTGTTCGGGTGGGTTCTTGCCCGTGAACAGGCACCGCAGGTAGCAGCCAACCTGATTCTGCAGATCACCGACCAGCCAATCGTGTTCCTTATACTCGTCAACATCCTGCTGTTGCTGGTGGGCTGCGTCCTGGAGCCCACCGCGGCAATCCTGATCCTTGTGCCGGTGTTGCTGCCGGTCGCTGAAACGTTCGGCATCGACCCGATCCATTTTGGCATTATGGTGATCTTCAATCTTCTCATCGGATTGATTACACCTCCCGTGGGGCTTGTGCTCTTCGTCCTGTCGAGCGTCACACGAACGTCAGTGCCAACCGTCATCAAGGGCATTCTTCCGTTCTTCGTCCCTATGGTCGCCACTCTGCTGATCATCACCTTCGTTCCGGCCCTCACGGTCGGACTACCTACACTATTAGGCTTCCTCTAGCCCTTCCCACCTGAATCTCTAGGAGATCCAATGTCCCGCATCACGTCAGTGCGCACTTCCGATGTGCGTTTCCCCACTTCCCTGGATTTGTCCGGGTCCGATGCCGTCAACGTCGACCCTGACTATTCAGCCGCCTATGTAGAAATCGCCACCGACGACGGTGAGCGCGGTTACGGTCTGGTCTTCACCTGTGGGCGGGGAAACGAGATCATCACCGCCGCCATGGACAGCTATGGGGCCCTGCTCATCGGGCAGAACACCGATAATCTGGTGAACAATCTCGGCGACGCTTCACGACGCCTGATCCATGACTCGCAGATGCGCTGGCTTGGACCCGAAAAAGGCGTGTCCCATATGGCGTGCGGCGGTCTGATCAACGCACTCTGGGACATCCGGGCTCGCCGGGAAAACAAGCCCCTTTGGCTCCTTCTGAGCGAGATGCCGGTCGATGAATTGGTCAGTGCAGTCGATTTCACTCATATTTCCAACGCCCTCACCCCGCAGGACGCAACCGACATCCTGCAGCGTGGGCAGGCCGGCAAACAGGACCGGATTGCTGAGCTAAAGCAGAATGGATACCCCGCCTACACCACTACTCCAGGATGGCTGGGTTACAGCGACGAGAAGCTCGTCCGGTTGTCGAAGGAAGCAGTGGCCGATGGCTTCGGCATGATCAAGCTCAAGGTAGCAGGAAGTATTGCCGATGACCGGCGCCGTCTGTCGCTCGCGCGTGAGGCTGTGGGGCCCGACATTCGGATTGCTATCGATGCCAACCAGCGCTGGGAAGAGCAAGACGCCATCGACTGGGTCAACCAACTACAGGACTTCAATCCCTACTGGATCGAAGAACCCACCAGCACCGACGATATCCTCGCCCACGCTGCAATCCGCAAAGCAGTTCACCCGGTCAAGGTTGCCACCGGTGAAGCGGTCCAGAGTCGGATCATTTTTAAGCAGCTTCTGCAGGCGGGGGCAATCGATATCATGCAGATCGACTCGACCCGTGTGGCGGGTGTCAACGAAAACATCGCCAATCTCCTCCTCGCCGCACAGTTCGACACTCCTGTGTGCCCGCATGCGGGCGGGGTGGGCCTGTGCGAACTGGTGCAGCATTTCTCCTTCTTCGACTACGCGGCGATCACCGGTTCCATGGAGGACCGGGTCATCGAGTTCGTCGATCATCTCCACGAGCATTTTGCTGAACCGGTGATTGTCACCGGTGGACGCTACCAGGCGCCCAAACGCCCAGGAGTCGGAGCCGAAATGCTCGACGCATCGACTGCACGGTGGACCTTCCCGGGCGGTGCCGGCTGGCAGGAACTGAACGCCAACTGATCCGCCGTCTAACCGAAAGGAATGATATGACAGCCACCACATTGACCCTCGCCACCACAGCCGGGGAAGTTGCTGAAGCAGCTCAGGCCGCACACCGGGCCTTCCTGCAGATTGCTGCTGAACCTCCTGCCGTGCGGGCGAGCAGACTGAACGCCATCGCGGCAGCCCTCCGCGCCAACGCACCCGAACTCGTGGCACTTGGGCAGGCAGACACCCACCTGGCCGAGGCACGTCTGAACGGCGAGCTTAAAAGGACAGCGTTTCAACTTGACCTCTTCGCGGACGAGGTTCTCGCAGGAATTCCGCTGGATGCCACGGTGGATCACGCCGATCCTGACTGGGGCATGGGTCCCCGGCCTGACATCCGGCGGATCAACATTCCGCTGGGGGTTGTGGGTGTTTTCGGTGCCTCCAATTTCCCTTTCGCGTTCAGCGTGATGGGCGGCGACTCCGCCTCGGCGCTCGCGGCAGGGTGCGCAGTCCTTCACAAGATTCACAATGGGCACCGCAAGCTCGCCCTGCGCACAGCAGAGATCGTTGCTGAAGCACTGAGCGAGGCAGGCAGCCCCGCTGGCCTATTTGCAGTAGTCGACGGCCGGGCTGCTGCTGAAGCCTTGGTGGACCATCAGCTGGTGAAAGCGATCGGTTTCACCGGGTCAACAGGTGGTGGACGTGCCCTGTTCAACCGCGCAAGTGCCCGGCCCGATCCGATCCCGTTTTACGGTGAGCTTGGAAGCATCAACCCGGTCTTCGTGCTCCCCCACGCATGGGAAAACCGCTCGGAATCAATTCTTGCCGGATACGCCGCATCGTTCACTGCGGGCATGGGCCAATTCTGTACCAAGCCCGGTGTCCTCTTTGTGCCCGAGGCCTTATCCGACGAACAGATTCGCGGGGCGCTTGAACCAGTTCTGGAACAAACCCCACTGAGTGAGCTGCTGACCCCCGGCCTTCGCGAATCCTTCGGCACCGCCCGCGATGATGTAGCCGCCATGGAGGGGGTCGACGCTCTGGTCTCCGGGTCCGACGAGAAGGTGCCCGCTCCAACTGTGCTAATCACCGATGCCGCAGCTGTCACAAGGAATCCCGAAGTCCTACGCCACGAAATGTTCGGTCCGGCCTCTCTGGTGGTCCGGTACCGTTCGGCTGGAGACCTCCCCCGCCTGGCGTCACTGATGGAAGGCCAATTGACCGCTTCGATCCACGCAGACGAGGGCGACGACGCTTCGCTTCTGCTCGACACCCTGACAGGCATCGCCGGCAGGGTGCTGTGGAACGGCTGGCCGACAGGGGTAACCGTCTCCTATGCACAGCAGCACGGCGGGCCCTACCCCGCCACAACCTCAAACACCACCTCGGTGGGAACCGCGGCGATCGGGCGCTTCACCCGCCCCGTTGCGTACCAGGATGTACCTGACCACCAGCTGCCGGCGTCCCTTCAGGACTTGAACCCCCATCACATCGGCCGCCGCGTCAACGGGGTCTTTGAGGCTGCGGACCTAAACACGAGGGAGGCCAAAGCATGAGCCGGCTGCTCCCGGAAGATGCCACTACAGCGGTGCTGATCGGACGGATCTGGGACCCCGAAACTGCGGGGCCTCGCCCCGTCCTGGTCGACGGCGGCACGTTGGTTGACCTCTTCCATCAGTACGCCACCGTTTCGGAACTACTCAACACGGAAAACCCTGTTCATCTGCTTGAACAGCTCCGCTCCTCGACTGCCCGCCGGTGGGACCTTGCCGATCTTGCAGGTGACACCTTCTCGGACGCTGACGCGCCCGCCATCGGCCGCAGTGGCCCGCACTTGCTCCCGCCGGTGGACCTGCAGGCGTTGAAGGCGTGCGGTGTCACCTTCGTCGACAGCCTAATCGAACGGGTCATTGAGGAACGCTGCGCCGGCGATTTCACCCTCGCCGAGCAAACCCGCTCCCAGGTGCTTGACGCTCTTGGCGGCAGCCTCACTGGGGTCCGTCCCGGTTCCGACGAAGCCGCCCGCGTCAAAGAGGTACTTGTGCGTGAAGGGTTCTGGTCGCAATACCTTGAGGTTGGGATTGGACCGGATCCGGAGGTCTTCACCAAGGGACCTGTCCTATCCGCGGTTGGTACAGGGTCACACATCGGCATTCCGCCGTTCTCATCCTGGAACAATCCGGAGCCCGAACTGGTACTGGTAGTGGACAATCGAGGCCGCATCAAGGGCTGCACCCTTGGCAATGACGTTAACCTTCGTGATGTCGAAGGCCGCAGTGCGCTGCTCCTCGGCATGGCCAAGGACAACAACGGGTCAACTGCACTTGGCCCCTTCCTCAGGTTGTTCAACGATTCCTACACAGTTGATGATGCCCGCCAGGAAACGATTCGTCTCACCGTTCGGGGGGCTGATGGCTTCGTTTTGAATGGCACCAACAGCGTCCAGCGTCTGAGTCGTTCCTTTGAGGAACTTGTTGGAGCTGCGTACGGGACCCACCACCAATACCCGGATGGCTTCATCCTCTTCACCGGAACCCTTTTCGCCCCAAACCAGGACCGCGACGCGCCGGGCATGGGATTCACCCACAAAGCCGGAGATGTGGTGGAAATCGGCAGTACCCGGCTGGGTACACTGACCAACATGGTGTTGCCTACAGATGATCTTGAACCCTGGGAATTCGGCATTGGTGCCCACTTGCAGTACATCCTCGACCACCGGCAGCCTGTGCTGGACGGCCGATAATGACCGAAACGACAGCCCGCGACGTCGAGCCCCGGGGCAGGTCCGGGGCTGAGGTCTATTGGACGCTGCGTGCAAAAATTCTTGATCTGCAGCTGCCCCCGGACGCGAAAGTCAACATCGATGCTTTGGTCCGAGAACTTGGCGTTTCTCAGACACCCATCCGCGAGGCGCTGAGCCAGCTTGAGGGAGACCGCCTTATCGTCAAGAGCCCCGGTAAGGGATACCGCACCACTGAGCTTCTGGGCACGGCTGAATTGCGCGAGCTGTTCGAATTCCGTCTGCTCATCGAACCGTGGGCGGCGCGGGCGGCAGCCGTGAACCGTCTCAGTAATCCCTCCCGGTTTCTCACTGCTTCGCTTGATGACTTTGAGTCGGGCACGGCCGAGAACAGTGACGTCCGTCATCAACTCGTGGCGCACGACACTGTCTTTCACGACCGGATCCTGTCGGCCAGCAGCAACGAATTTGCTCTGCACGCCTACCGCGCCACGCATTGCCACCTTCACCTCTTCCGACTGCATCCCGCCGATTACCAGGGGACCAGCACCGTCGAGGAACATCGACGGATTGCCGCCGCTATCGCTGCCTGTGACCCGGATGCCGCTGGGAAAGCCATGCACCAACATCTCATCGACGCATATCACCGCTTTGCGGAGGCATTCACCCAGGAAGATTCGGGTTTGAGGCTGCCACACCCAGCCAATCTCTGCTGAGTCTCTCCCCTTTTACTGACAAGGACGAAAATGACAGATTCTTTTGAGGGCATCCGCGCCCTGGTCACCGGCGGTGCTTCAGGGATCGGCGCTGCAGTGACAGCTGCGTTGACCGAACGCGGAGCACACGTGGCGGTACTCGATCTCCGGCCCGAGGGTCTACCCTCTGGCGTAATCGGCTATACCTGTGACATCGGCAATAGTCAGTCGGTTGATGAGGCAGTCGCTGCTGCAGCACTCGACTTAGGCGGGATCGACGTCGTTATCAACAACGCAGGAGTTGGAGCAGCGGGGAGCGTTGCAGATAACGACGACGACGAATGGCTCAGGGTACTCAACATTAACGTGGTCGGGATTGCACGGGTGTCAAGGGCAGCGCTGCCCCACCTGCGAAAATCCCGCTGCCCGGCGATTGTGAACACGTCGTCTGTCGCAGCCACCCATGGTCTGCCTCAGCGAGCCCTTTACTCGGCGAGCAAGGGGGCGGTGTCAGCCCTAACCCGCGCCATGGCAGCGGATCATATGCGGGACAACATCAGGGTGAACTGCGTCAATCCCGGCACCGCAGACACCCCATGGGTTGGCAGGTTACTTGCAGCTGCGACGGATCCCGCCGCTGAGCGCCAGGCGCTGGAAGCCCGCCAGCCGCATGGTCGGCTGGTGTCCGCCGAAGAGGTGGCATCATCAATCCTCTTTCTGGCCGACCCGGCCAATGGCTCCACAACCGGAAGTTCCCTGACTGTCGACGGCGGGATGCATTCTCTTCTGCTCCGCTCTGATGCCTAGACCACCTGTTTACTACGCGACAAAAAGGAGACTTGAGATGGAACTAATGCGATTGGGCGAGCCCGGCCGGGAAATCCCTGCGGTGCGCCAGGACGGGGAAACCTATGACCTGCGCGGACTGACCGCCGACATTACCGGCGTGTTCCTCGGGGAGGACGGCATCGGCCGGGTGCGTGATGCATTGGCTGCCGGCACCCTGCCACCACTTGAGGGGGCCGCAGCGATGCGGGTGGGAGCTCCGCTGACGGGTATTGGCGCCGTCGTCTGCGTAGGCCAGAACTATGCGGCGCACGCTGCCGAGACCGGCGACCAGCCGCCCAAGGCCCCGATCATCTTCTTCAAGCATCCCAATACGGTCGTCGGGCCGAACGACGACGTCGTCATCCCGCCGGGCGCCCAGAAAGTTGATTGGGAGGTGGAGCTTGCCGTGGTCATCGGCAAGCGGGCGTCCTACCTGTCCAGCGTCGAGGAGGCCCTCGACTGTATCGCCGGGTTCACGATCAGCAACGATGTCTCGGAGCGCGACTACCAGATCGGGCACTCGGGAGGCCAGTGGTCCAAGGGCAAGTGCGCGCCGACCTTCAACCCGATGGGACCAGCCTTGGTGCCGGTCGCCGACGTCGCGGATCCGCAGGCACTCCGGCTCTACTCAACCGTCAACGGTGACCCCAGACAGGATTCCACGACAGCTGACATGGTGTTCAGCGTCGCCGAGATCATTCACAACCTCTCCCAGTACATGGCCCTGGATCCCGGAGACGTGGTGAACACCGGCACCCCCGAGGGTGTTGCCCTGTCCGGCCGTTTCCGCTACCTGGCGGCCGGAGACATTATGACGATCGGCATTGACGGTCTGGGCGAGCAGCGCCAACGCGTCGTCGGGTCCTGATTAGCGCAGGTCAGGTCGACAGAGGAGCCGGGGCTAGACGTCCCGGGTGACGACGGCCTGGGCGAAAGCGGTCAGCGCCTGCTTGACGATGCTTTCCGGCAGTGGTTCGAGGGCGGCGACGGCGTCGTCGGCCCACTGCTGAGCGACCTTCCAGGCGTCCTGGGTTGCCGGGTGGGTACTGACGGCAGCGACGGCGGTAGCGAGCGACTCGTCCGAGGTGAGGTCACCATCGACCAGGTCGACAACATGGGCGGCCGAAGCGTCTCCGGCAGCAGCGGCCTGGCGGATCAGCAGAATCGGCAGCGTCGGGACGCCCTCGCGCAGGTCGGTGCCTGGTGACTTGCCGGAAGTGACCTTGACGCCAGTGACGTCGATGACGTCGTCGGCGAGCTGGAACGCCACCCCCACCTTCTCGCCGTAGGACAGCATGACGTCGATGACCGACTGCGGGGCCTGGCCGAACAGCGCGCCGAGCTGCCCCGATGCCGCAACCAGCGACCCGGTCTTGTCTGCGATGACCGACAGGTAGTGCTCCACCGGATCTTCGTCCTCGCGGGGCCCGACCGTCTCGTGAAGCTGTCCCAGGCAGAGCCGTTCAAAGGTCCGCGCCTGGATCCCCAGGGCCCGGCCGCCCAGCTCCGACACCAGGATGGAGGCACGGGCGAAGATCAGGTCACCGGTCAGGATGGCTACCGAGTTGCCCCACACCTCGTGGGCCGTCGGCGCACCGCGACGATACGGCGCCGAGTCCATGACGTCGTCGTGATAGAGCGTGGCCAGGTGGGTCAGTTCGACGACGACGGCGGCCTGCACCACCTCGGGGCGGCTGGCATCCCCGAGGTGCGACGCCAGAATGGTCAACAGTGGCCGGATGCGTTTGCCGCCCGCTTCAACGAGGTGGCGGCTGGTGGCATCGGCGAGCGGATCGGAGCTGGCGATGGCTTCCCGGAGCTGCTTCTCGACCTTGGCCAGGCAGGTGGTGACCGCGGGCCCAAGGTGAGGATCCTCGGCGATCAAGGCAAATCCGGGCGGAAGCCGCAGACCGGTAGCAATGGCTCCGGTGGCAGTGTCGAGCTCGGCGCCATCGGACAGCGAGTGTCCAGCACGGGTCCAGCCGGGGTTCGCAGATTCTGTCACTGTCTAAGACTAACTAGTAGAGCGCGTGGAACTGGCATGCGTCCGCGCGCGCGGATGGGATTGGTTGCTGACGGCCGGCACCAGCTGCTCCAGCAGGTGAATGACGCGGTCCTCGAAACCTTTGCCACCGGAGTCGGTCAGGTTGGCGAGCATCCGCACCACAAAGCGCATCAGCACCGGGATCGGCATGCCGGTCCGCAGCGCCAACCGCAGAATGGCCGGCTTGCCGATCAGCTGAGCGAAGATGGTGCCGAGGGTAAAGTGGCTCCCCCACAGCCCTCTGATGTGTGGCGCGTAACCGGCCAGGACCTGATCGCGGCCCAGGGTTGAGCCGACCTGTTCGGCGTTGATGATGAACTCGGCAGCGTACCGGGCCGACTCCATCGCGTAGGAGATACCCTCGCCGTTGAACGGGGACACCATTCCGCCGGCATCGCCGAGCAGCAGCATCCCCGGACTGTAGTGGGGTGTCCGGTTGAAGCCCATGGGCAGGGCGGCGCCGCGGATCTCGCCGACCTGCTGCTCGGGAACGAAACCCCACTCGGCGGGCATCCCGGCGGTCCAGTCCCGCAGCACCTGCTTGTAATCCAGCTTGCCGAACTCGGCAGAGGAATTGAGGATGCCCAGGCCCACATTGGACGTGCCATCCCCCACACCGAAGACCCAGCCGTAGCCGGGAAGCGGCTTGCCGGTCGCGTCGGGGAGCTCGAGCCACCCTTCCATCCAGGGGTCCTCATGGCGCGGACTGGTGAAGTAGGTGCGTACCGCGACGCCGAGCGGGCGATCATCGCGCTTCGCCAAGCCCAGGCTGACGGCCGTCCGGGTCGAGTTGCCGTCGGCCGCCAGGACGGTGTCAGCGTGAAACTGCCGGGTCTCCCCCGTCTTACGCCCGGACGAGTCCAGGATATTGACGACGACGCCGGTCACCCGGCCGGCGTCGTTGCGGATCGCTCTGGTGACGGAGTGACCCTCAAGGATGACGGCGCCCGCCGCGCGAGCGTGTTCGGCTAGTTGTTCATCGAATCCGAACCGGGTGCGGACCAGCCCGTAATCGGGGAAGTCGGTTAGCTCCGGCCAGGGCACCTCGACGGTGCGGCCGCCGGCTTTGAGCCGCAGCCCGACGTTGCGGCGCCATCCCGCCGTCTCCTCATGAGGCAGGCCGAGCAGCTGGATCTCACGGACTGCGCGGGGCGTGAACCCGTCTCCGCAGACCTTCTCACGCGGGAAGACCGATTTTTCCACCACTGTCACGTCTACCCCGGCACGCGCCAGGTAGTAGGCAGCGGTTGAGCCAGCGGGGCCAGCCCCGACAATCAGTACCGACACTTAGTTTGCTGGCCGCGTGCTGCGGCGGCTGAGGCGCGCCTGTGCGGGTGCTGTAGCAGTGTCAGCGGGTTTGGTCGCGCGATGGACGGCGACGATACCGCCATTGAGATTGCGGTAGGCCACGTCCTGCCACCCGGCATCAGTGAGCCAGCCAGCCAGTGCATCCTGATCCGGCCAGGCCCTGATGGATTCCGCGAGATACACGTAGGCGGTCGGGTTCGAACTGACCTTCGTCGCAATTGCGGGCAATGCCCGCATCAGGTACTCCGTGTACATGGTGCGCCACAGTCGAACGGTTGGTTGTGAGAACTCGGCGATCACCAGTTTTCCGCCGGGCTTGGTGACGCGCAGCATCTCCGCGAGCGCCTGCTGCGGACGGTGCACGTTACGGAGCCCGAAGGAGATGGTCGTCGCGTCAAAGGAGTTGTCGGCAAACGGCAGATCGGTGGCATCGCCGGCGATGAAATCAATGTCCGGGCGACGGCGTTTGCCGACCCGCAACATGCCAAGGGAGAAATCGCAGGCGACGACGTACACCCCGTTGTCTGCGTAGGGCTCGCTGGAGGTGCCGGTTCCGGCGGCCAGGTCGAGCACCTTTTGGCCCTTCGCGGCTCCTACCGCATCCACCACAATGCGACGCCAGCGGTGGGTCTGTCCGAGGGACAGGACGTCGTTGACCACGTCGTATTTGGGCGCCACGTCGTCAAACATGGCTGCAACTTCTTCGGGACGCTTTTCCAGTGATGCACGGTTCACCCTTGTATTGTCTCAAACAATTGACAGGTCCATAATCGGGGCGCGGGCGACCGGGTTCCGGGCAACCGGGTTTCGGCAGCGGCACGGCCAGCCCGTCCCTGCCACTGCCGGGCAAGAGTAGGCTTGGAAATCATGAGCACTCCGTCCTCCATCGCGGTCGCGCCGCCGCTGACACCAGTGCGCGGTCTGCGCAGCATCACCATTCCACGGGGACAGCTCGACGACAGTACCGGCCTGCTCGACTATGTTGCCCGCAATGACGTTCACACCTGGGTGCGCCGCGGCGATGGCCTGGTTGCCTTCGGGGAAAGCGCCCGGTTCACGACGGCGGGCCCCGACCGGTTCATTGAGGCCCAGGAGTGGTGGCGCACCCAACTCGACGCCGCCGACGTCGACAATCCGCTCGCCGTTCCCGGTTCCGGACTGGTGGCCTTCGGCTCGTTTGCGTTCTCCAAGACCTCCCAGCATCAGTCCCGGCTGATTGTGCCGCGCGTTGTGGTGGGCTGCCGCGATGGTCACAGCTGGCTGACCTACATCACCGACGACGAAGGCGCGGAAGTAACCGCCGACGCCGCCGAGGCAGCACTGGCTGAATACCTCGACGAGACGGCCATCGAACGTGTTCCTGACGCCGCCGACCGGCTCACCCCGGGAATTCTCTCCGAGGAGCAGTGGATGACCGCCGTGGAGCAGGGGATCGAGCACGTTCGCAGCGGCGAGCTGAGTAAGTTGGTGCTCGCGCGTGACGTCGTCGCCGAGCTCGGTTCTCCGGTGGCGACCGCCCAGGTGCTGCGCGAACTGGCGGTCAGGTACTCGGACTGTTGGACCTACTCGGTGGACGGGTTGATCGGTTCAACACCTGAAATGCTCATTAAAGTTGAGAACTCGACGGCCCAGGCCAGGGTCCTCGCCGGCACCCTGGACCGCAACAATGCACCGGCCGATGATCCGGACTACGCGCAGCGGGTGCTCGCTGGCTCCGAGAAGCAACTGCATGAGCACCAGATCGCCATCGACTCGCTGACCGGCCAGTTGGAGCCATTCACCAGCACCATGACATCACACAGCGAGCCGTTCGTCCTCGAACTACCCAACGTCTGGCATTTGGCTTCCGATGTCACAGCGCAACTGGAACCGGGCGCCGATGGCAGCGTACCGACGTCGTTGGCCCTGGTCGGGGCGTTGCACCCCACTGCGGCGGTCTGTGGGACACCGACGACCGTAGCGGGAGCCCTGATCCGGGAACTGGAGCATATGGAGCGCGGACCCTATGCCGGGCCAGTGGGCTGGATGGATGCCCGGGGCAATGGTGAGTGGGGCATCGCGTTACGCGGCGCGGTAATCGAGAGTCCAACCCGGGTTCGAATGTACGCGGGGTGTGGCATCGTCGCTGCATCGAATGCCGCAGCTGAGCTGGCGGAATCGTGGAGCAAGTTCAGGCCCATGATCGAGGCCCTGGGCATCCGGCGGTAGCATTCCCCGTCCTCAGCACTGTCAGGTCCCGATGGTTACCAGTACGCAATACCTGTAGCCTGTGATGCACATCTCCATGCGGCTAGAATTTGAATCGAAGTTTTCCCGTCCACCAAAGAGGTATTTGTATGTTTGCCAAGCGCTCAGCCGTTCCCAAGACCCTCGCCATCGCGGCCATCGGTGCGCTAGCACTTAGCGCCTGCGGTGGCTCCGACGAGCCAGCCGCCGATGATTCGGGCCTCGGCCTGATTGCTGAGGGCGCGCTCACCGTGTGCTCGGACATCCCGTACGCGCCATTCGAGTATGAAGAGGACGGCGAATACGTCGGCTTCGACATGGACCTGATGCGCGCCATCGCCACCGGCCTGGACCTCGAGCTTGAGGTGGTCGACGTCGGCTTCGACGGCCTCGCCAGTGGCGCGGTGCTTGCGGCCGGCCAGTGCGACGTCGGTGCCAGCGCCATCACGATCACCGAGGAGCGCGCGGAGAACATTGCGTTCACCGAGCCGTACTACGATTCCCTGCAGTCCCTGCTGGTTCCCGTGGACTCGGATCTTGCCTCGATCGACGATCTTGCGGGCGAGTCGGTGGGTGTTCAGGCCGGAACCACCGGTGAAACGTACACCCGCGAGAACGTCCCTTCCGACACCGAGGTTGTAGCCTTCCCGAGCGACGCTGAACTGTACTCAGCTCTCCAGGCCGGCAACGTCGCAGCCATCCTGCAGGACCTGCCGGTGAACCTCAGCCACACCGAGGACGGCACCTACACGATCGCCCAAGAGTTCGAAACCGATGAGCAATACGGTTTCGCACTGCCCAAGGAAGGCAGCGAGGATCTCCTCGAGGCCGTCAACGAGCAGCTCGCCGAGCTGCGGGACAACGGCGAGTACGACGAGATTTACAACACCTACTTCTCGGAGTAGGAATTCTGGCCCGGAACCGGTCCGGGATCCTCGGATCCTGACGGGTTCCGGGCCGACAGCCCCCGAGAAAGATTGGCTCCCGACTTGAAACGCTCAACCCGCAGACGTCTGACCCGCGGCGCCCTGTACGCACTCTTCATCCTCGCCGTCGCCGTCGTCGTCTGGCTCGCCGATTGGGAGGCGATCCAAAGCAATTTCTTCGACCTGGACGTTGCTGTCGAGGCATTCCCCGAAATTCTGACCGTCGCGGCGAAGAACACAGTCCTCTACACGGCCATCGCGTTTGTCGGTGGGCTGCTCCTCGGCCTGATTCTGGCGCTGATGAAGCTCTCTCCGGTCCTGCCCTATCGCTGGGCAGCGACCGCTTACATCGAGCTGTTTCGGGGGCTCCCCGCTCTGCTGGTGATCTTCGGTTTTGCGTTCGCGGTGCCGATCGCCTTTGGCTGGCGTCCGCCGGGCGGTAGCGCCGGCGCTGGCCTGATCGCCCTAATCATCGTCTCTTCCGCCTACATCGCCGAAACCATCCGAGCGGGGATTGAAGCTGTTCCGCCAGGCCAGGTGGAGGCCGCCCGGTCCCTGGGGATGCATCCGTCGTGGACCATGATCTCTGTCGTCCTGCCGCAGGCGTTCAGGATCATCACCCCGCCGCTGACCAATGAACTGGTCATCCTGATCAAGGACACCTCACTCCTGTTCATCGCGGGCATGGCTCTGGGCGACCGCGAGTTGACCACCTTCGCCCGTGACATGGTCTCTTCATCCGCCAACGCAACCCCGTTGGTCCTCGCTGCCCTCCTGTATTTGATCATCACCCTGCCGCTCACCCAGCTGGTGGCCAAGCTTGAACGACACAACAAGAGAGGGCGGTGAGCGAGGTGACTGAACCAGCGCTCCGCAAGGGCGTGCCGGCCATCGAGGTCCGCGACCTGCACAAGAGCTTCGGGGACAACGAGGTCCTCAAGGGCATCGACTTCCATGTGGATCAGGGTGAGGTGGTCTGCGTGATCGGGCCTTCTGGCTCTGGCAAGTCCACCCTGCTCCGGTGCGTCAACCGGTTGGAAGAGCCCACCAGCGGCACCATCCTTGTGGAAGGCGTCGATATCACGGACGACGAGACGGACCTGGACAAAGTACGCACCCGCATCGGCATGGTGTTCCAGCAGTTCAACCTCTTCCCGCACCTGAACGTGACCCGTAACCTCACCCTGGCTCAGATCAGGGCGAAGAAGCGCAGCAAGTCAGAGGCAGGTGAGGTCGCGGCGCGCAACCTCGCCAAGGTGGGTCTGGAGGACAAGGCCATGGCCTTTCCGGCCCAGCTTTCCGGCGGGCAGCAGCAGCGCGTGGCAATTGCACGTGCGCTATCCATGGACCCGGACATGATGCTCTTCGACGAACCCACCAGCGCCCTGGACCCCGAATTGGTGGGTGACGTGCTCGATGTGATGAAGCAGCTGGCCAAGGACGGCATGACCATGATGGTGGTCACCCACGAAATGGGCTTCGCCCGTGAAGTTGGGGACCGGGTGGTATTCATGGACGGCGGAGTGGTGGTCGAGCAGGGCAAACCCGAGGATGTCCTCGGCAACCCGCAGCATGAACGCACCAAAGAGTTCCTCTCGAAGGTTCTGTAACCACTCGGTTGGCGGCAATGTCCTGCGCCTTTGGTCCCCTAGCGGCGGGCCGGAGTGCGTGGGACGATAGGTCCACCAGACCCACCTACCCGCGGGAATCCTCATGCCCTCACCCATCCGGAACCCAAGGCTTCGCGCAAGACTCCTCAGCGTCGTCGTGCTGTGCTGCGCCCTACTGGGTGGGATGCTCACAGCCCAGCCCGCAACGGCCGCCGTCCCCGTGGCGAACCCGAACAGCTATCACGTGCTGGTCACCAAGTCACGGCCGCTGAACCCCCTGCACTACATCGCACCGGATCTGGTCTATTTTCCCGGCACCAACTTTGTACTCCGGCGTGCTGTCTCGGCGAATCTGGAAAGCCTTTTTGCTGGCGCGCGTAACGCTGGGGCACCACTGAGCGTGGTGAGCGCCTACCGTTCCTACGCCGAGCAGGCATCCCTCTACAACAGCTATGTGGCGCGATACGGGCAGGCAGTGGCCGACACCATTTCGGCACGCCCGGGGCACAGCGAGCATCAGACCGGACTCGCCGTCGACGTCGGCAACGCCAACGGCACTTGTGGCCTGGGTGCCTGTTTCGGGACCACCGCGGGCGGCAAGTGGGTCGCCGCCAATGCATGGCGGTACGGGTTCATCATTCGCTACCCGGACGGTTACCAATCGACCACCGGTTACACCTACGAACCGTGGCATCTGCGCTACGTGGGGCGGCCACTAGCCACCGAGATGAAGACCCGCGGCATCCCCACGCTGGAGCACTATTTCGACGGTTCCAACCCGACCATCAAGAGCCCAACGGACCTCACCGCAGTGGATTCCGCAGGGGTGCTGTGGAATTACCCGCCCAACTGGACCGGCGGATTCGCGCAGCGCGCCCGCGTGGGCAGCGGCTGGGGCGGTCTGAAGGCCGGGTTCACCACCGACTGGAACTCCGACGGCATCCAGGACATCCTCGCCCAGTGGCAGGACGGAAAACTCACGCTCTATCGGGGGCTCCGGGGCGGCGGTTTCCAGTCACCCATCCGGATCGGCAGCGGCTGGGCCAACCATGAGATCACTGTCGGCACCTGGTGGCGGGGGAGCCGGTACCCGTCGGTGGTCACCAAGGACGACGCAGGACGGCTGTGGCACTACGCAAACAACACCGGCGGAGCCCTGTCCTCGCAGGCCCGGGGGCAGATCGGGTCGGGGTGGCAGAACCTGAAGATCACGCTGGCTGACTTTGACCGGGACGGCAACCAGGACGTGCTCGCCACCCGCACCAACGGTGAACTGGTGCTTTACCGGTCCAATGGAAAAGCACGTTTCATCTACGAGAGTCGACGTACCATCGGCTCCGGCTGGCAACACATCGAAAGCGCACAAGCCGTCTCGGGTTTCCGGGGCCCAGGCTCCTACGGGTTGACCGCTCGAACCAGTTCCGGCGCCCTCAGGCACTACCCGATCAACTCCGGCGGCTGGGGTGGGTCTTTCACCATCGGTTCGGGGTGGCAGAACTACCGACTCTTTCGGTAGGCCCACACCGCACGGTTCCGGCCCGGCCTACACCACCCTGGCGACGCCTGCCTTGATCGAGGCGTGCAATGCGCGGAGGCCCGATCGGTCGGCCCGGACCTCGATCACCGAGCGGCCCTTGATGGGTGGCGCCAGTGCTGCGTCAAGGCCAGCGGCCGAGGTGACCAGTGAATGCCTGACGCCGTACCCATGGGCCAGCGCCTCGAGATCGGCGGTGTGGGGGGTGCCGAAGAGACGCTCTACGACCCTGCTGTGGCGTTCGAGGTTCTTCTCCTCCCCGTGTTCCAGGAGACCGAAGATGCCTCCGCCGGCATCGTTGAGCACCACTATCTGCAGGTCGGCCTCATCCTCGCCGGGCCCCAAAAGCAGCCCACCGGCGTCGTGCAGAAAAGTCAGGTCACCGAGCAGCAGGCGCGTGGGGATACCGGTCGCGAGCGCGATACCGGTGGCGGTGGAGATGGTTCCATCAATACCGGCGAGGCCGCGGTTGGCGTAGACCTCCAGGGGGTGCCAGCCAGGGGACGCGATGAGATCGGCGTCCCGGATGGGATTGGAGGATCCGAGCATGAGATTTCCGTCAGTGCTTTCCCAGACGGCGTCTGCCACGTGGAGCCCGGTCAGGGAGGCGCTTTCGGCGAGGGTTGACCGAAGAGCGGCATCAGCGCGGGCACTGGCCTGTTGCCACCGCCCCAACCATCCGTCCTCGCCCTGACCGGCGAACTGCAGCAACTCATCGAGGGTGGTGATGATCCGCTCCCGGCGTCGGCCTTCTTCGAACCAGGCCACCGGCCCCGGGAGGTAAAGTGCCTGCTGCACCTCCGGTCGGGACAGCAGGGCTGCTATTGGTCGTGAGAGGGTGGGCCGCCCGAACACGATCACCCGCTCGACGTCGGGCCCCAGATGTTCCAGCAGCAGCCGGTACTGGGCAACCGCATTGGGACCGAACCGGGCATTGGAGGAGGGCTCGGCGAGCAACGGGAGGCCGAGGTGCTGGGCAAACACCGCCGCCAGTTCCCCGGCGCCGTGGCCTGCGACCACCACGGTTCGGGCGGTCAACGTCGGAAGGGCGGCGTCGTGAGTGGCGGCGTCATGGGTCGCGGTGTCGTCGTCGGACTGGCTGGTCAGCGGCAGGATGGCGTCGGTGGCAGGAGCGGTGGCTGGCGGGAACCCTACAGGAGCCCCGTCGTGGCTCACAGCACCGGGGACTACAGCGCCGGTGACTACAGTGCCGGGGTCTACAGTGCCGGGGACCAGCGGGTCGCGGAACGCGAGGTTCAGCTGGACCGGACCACGTGGGCCTGAGGCCCCCAGCGCCTCGGCCAGGGCCCTGGCAACGAACGCCGAGGGATCAGTGCTCGCCGGGACGTCGAGTGCGCACCGCACGTGCGAACCGTAAAGGTTGACCTGGTTGGTGGTCTGGTTGGCGCCGCTCCCCCGAAGCTCGTCGGGCCGGTCCGCTGACAACACCACCAAGGGCACGGCCGCGTGGTTCGCCTCCATGACCGCTGGCATCAGTTCCCCCACGGCGGTACCCGACGTCGTCAGCACCGCCGCGGGGCGCTGCGATCCCTGCGCCAGGCCGAGCGCGGTGAACCCGGCAACCCGCTCGTCGATCCGGACATGCAACCGCACCGCACCCGCGGCCTCAGCCTCGGCCAGCGCATACGCCAGGGGTGCGCTTCGGGATCCCGGTGCAACGACGACGTGGCGGACGCCCG
>NZ_ALPM01000029.1:57093-67295 GCF_000294595.1 Arthrobacter sp. TB 23
GGCAACGGCTAGCCGGGCGGCGTCGACGGAGTTCAGCTGCTCATTCACGCTTCAATCCTCACACATCGGGTTCCGCGCTCGTCCCCCACCCGGAACGCGCTCCCCCGCCCAGAACGCGCTCCCCCACCCGGATCGAGTCAACACATCTGACAGGATTCCGGCGCCAAACCGGCTATCTGTGCTGACTCGATGGGAAGGGCGGGGGGTCCCGGCGGAAAGTGGGGCTAACGGTTGCCTGTTGCCTTCGCTTCCCTGCCGCCGCGATCGTCGTCACTGTGCAGCCTGCCCGCACCGCGGCCACGACCGGGACGTTTGTCTTTACCCGGAAGGACCTGTATCACCGAGGGGCGTGGCACCGCTGCGTCGCCGCTGCGCGGTTTACTGCCATCAGCAACATAGTCGGGAAACAGGGAGGTCTGGTTTCCCCAGACGCCGTTCTCCCCCGGGTGCTGGACTGCAACGAAAACGTGGCGGTCCTTGTCCCTGATGATCGGCCCACACGTCTCGCCGTCCCGTGGTACGGCGAGGAATTGTTCCACCTTGCCGCGTTCCTCCCCGTCGAGGGTGACCTGAAACAAGCCATCGCAGTACCCGATGGTGCCCGGCTGCCCGTCAGTGGAGATCCACAGATTGCCGACCGAGTCGAACGCCAGGTTGTCCGGGCATGAAATCGGCGAGACTTTCTGCGCTGGAAATCCGCTGAAGTACACGGTGGGGTCATTGGCCGGGTCACCGCAGACCATCAACAGGTTCCAGGTGAACCGAGCAGAGGTCTGGTCTCCGCCGTTCTCGGTGATCTCAACGACATGTCCCGACCGGTTAGCGGTTCGCGGGTTCGCCTCGTCAGCAGGCGAGTTGGCGCCGACACCGCGGTTGGTGTTGTTGGTGCAGGCCACGTAAACCTTGCCGGTGCTGGGGTTCGGCTCCACGTCTTCGGCCCGGTCCATTTTGGTGGGACCCACCTTGTCGGCGGCCAGCCGGGTATAGACCGCTACCTCAGCAGCGCTCATTCCCGGCACTGCCGACTTGTTGTTGACGATCAGTGGCAACCACTCGCCGACGCCGTCGAACTCCCCGTCGGTGGGCAGATCGCCGGACCCATCAATTTCGGGGGCCGAGTTGCCCTGGAACCGCGCCACGTAGAGCGACCCCTCGGAGAGGAGCGTCATGTTCTTCCGCCGAGCTGCGGGAGTGCCGGCGGTGTCCATCCGGTTCAGGGAGACGAACTTGTAGAGGTAATCGAACCGCTCGTCGTCACCGGAATAAGCCACCACCCTGCCGTCGCCAGCCACGATCACGTTGGCGCCCTCATGCTTGAAGCGGCCAAGCATCGAGTGCTTCTTCGGCGTCGAGGTCCGGTCGAAGGGGTCCACCTCGACGATGTAACCGAAACGGTTCGCTTCGTTCTGGTATCCCTTGTTCCGGGTATCCAGCCGAGGTTCGTCGACCTCCCAGCCACGGGCCGTCGGAGACGCGGTGAGCCCGTATCTACGGTCCGAGGCACTGGTTCCCGGGCTGACGAAGTAGCCGTTGAAGTTTTCCTCCCCTGACAGGATAGTTCCCCAGGGAGTGGTTCCGCCGGCGCAGTTGCCGAGGGTTCCGAGAATGGTTCGGCCCGCGGGATCATCAATGGTTTTGACCAAATCGGATCCGGCGGCGGGACCCGTCAACTCGTAGGGGGTGTCGAGCAGGAAGCGACGGTTCAACGGTGCGCCCTGAACATACTTCCAGGCCTTCGAAGCGTTTTGACGCTCCAGTTCCACCACTGTCAGACCGTGCGCTGCGCGGCCGATACCCCGCACCTCCGCGGCCGGCAGACTGGGTGGCACCATGATGGGTTCGTTGGTGTACTCGTGATTGACGAACATCACGGCCCGTTTGCCCTTGCTTCCCGGCAGATCCAGAATGTCCGTGTAATCGCAGTTGTAGCCAAACTGCAGTTGCTGTGCGGCCTCGGACTGGTTAAAGACGTCGAACACCGGCGACTCGCGGAACAGGGGATCGCCCCAGCGGATAATCGGTTGCCAGGTGAAGCCCTTCGGCACCGTGAAATCATCTACCAGAGCATCTACCGGACGGATCGGGGCGAACTTCAGGTTGCTCCGGGGCCCCCGCTTTTGGAGGGCGACGGCGGGCGCCAGCTGGGGATCTGTCGGCACCCGGGTGCCTGTCTGTCCACCAACGATGAGGGCCAGCGCCCCGACGGCACCGACGCCAAGCACGTTCCGGCGGGAGTACTCAGAGGAGACGACATCCCTGAAATAGCTGTTGTCGGACGTGTTGCAGACTGCCGAAGCGCACGCATTGTCACACTTCAACGCGCACGTCACCGCGCTGCGCTTTCCATTCGTGTGGCCAAGCATGGGCAAAAAGCGCTTCTTCGTGTCACTCATGTGGTGCCTTCCAGCAGTGGAGCGGGGTGAGCAGCTTCCACACTGACAAGGCCGGGCTAACACTGCGGGCAGTCCAGGTGACAGGAAGGTGAACTTCCGCCTCCGTTCAGCCATTCCGCAGGACTTTTGCCGGTTTCGGCCCCCCGCCACCCCGGATCCAAGAGGCGGAGGGGGTGGGAGATCTAGGCGGAGCCGAGCAGTGCCCGGGTGCGTTCGAGCCGGTCGAGCCACCAGGCGGTCCGTTCAGGATCTGCCGCATAGCGCTCCAGCAGGTCATCGGAGACCTGGACCTTGCCCACCGCCAGCCAGCCGCCGTCGGGCACCAGCGACCGTTCGGTGACGTCGCCGCGCATGAGAGAGACGGTGCCCAGTCCGCAGGCGTACGGCAGCTCCGGCAGCGCGGCCGCGAGCGCCACCCCGGCGCTGATTCCCACCGAGGTATCCAGGGCGGAGCTGACGACGGCGGGAAGCCCGGCCTGCGCAACGATGTCCAGGGCCCGCCGGACCCCGCCAAGTGGCGCAGCCTTGATGACCAGCAGATCGGCAGCATCTTCGCGTGCCACGCGCAACGGGTCGGATTCTTTCCGGACGGACTCGTCGGCTGCGATGAGGACGGGGATCTCCCGACGGCGTAACTCGAGCCGGACGGCGCGGAGCCGGTCAATGGTCATCGCCGGTTGCTCCGCATACTCAAGGCCGTGCTCGGCCAGCACCGTGAGGGCGATCACCGCCTCAGCAACAGTCCAGCCGCCGTTGGCGTCAACGCGCAGCCCTGCAGCCGGTAGCAGCCGCCGCACCTCGGCGACGCGGGCCAGGTCGTCGGCAAGGGTCTGGCCCCGTTCGGCGACCTTCACTTTGACCGCGGTAACCGGACCGAACCGGGCAAGCACCGATTCGACCTCACTGGCTGGGACAGCCGGGACCGTCGCGTTGACTGCAACCTTCCCGCGAACAGCAGCGGGGAAGCCCTCCCAGCTGGCCTCGATGGCTCCCCGTAGCCACGGCGCGGCCTCGGCGTCGTCGTATTCAGGGAACGGGCAGAACTCGCCCCAGCCGGCCGGCCCTTGCACCAGCAGCGCCTCACGGTGCTGGACCCCGCGGAAGGTCACCCGCATGGGAATCGAGACCACACGGGCGACTGCGAGAAGCTCGGCGGTTGAGGGAAGTGTACTCACGGGTTCAGGCTACGCGACCGGGTTCAGGCAGCGCGACGGTGCTCCTCACCGAACCCAGGACGTCGTCGCTCAGGGCACCGGCCGGAGTGCCGACTGGACGATCACCGTGTCCGGCCCGAACTCGCGATCGTAGCGTTCCTGGCGGGTACCGTCGTCATAGTCGACTGCGACAACCAGATAACCGTTCGTTATCGACGAGTAGATCACCGGGTCGCCCGACGCCCGGATGTCGAGCTCGATCCCTTCAAGGGTGGCCTCGTCATTGGATCCGGGGTTCGCTGGGTCCAGTCGCGGATCGAAGTCGGCCATCGGGTCGTACAGCGAGAGCGGGATGGGTTCCTGGGTCCGGGTGAAGGCTTTGCCGTCCCAGGTTCCCTGGACGGCGTAAGTGCCCCACGTCACCCCGGAGGCGGTTTCGAACTGCTCAACGGCGTCCCAGTCCCAGTTGAGCAGGTCCACGGGGCCACCACAGTGGGGCGGATAGGACTCCCCAACCGCGCCAAGGCAAAGCTGGGGAAGACCATCGCCCTGCTGCCAGACGGTCGTTTGGGCCAGCACCTCCCCTGTCGCCGCGATGCCGCTGGACGGGGATGGATCAGGCACCACTGGATCGGCGGGGCTCGAACCGGTAGGCGCCGACGTCGGAACCCCGACCGCACCGCACGCAGACATTGCCACCGCGATCGCGGCGAGCGATGCCGCCAGAGGCCCAGTATGCCAACCCATGTTCTCATTGTGCGTAGCCGGGCCGGCATCACGGCCTGCCGGAAGATCACGATTGGATTGCAGAAGTGCAGCGCCGGTATGGAAGTCTTGCAGGGTGAGCCCACAAAAATCCGCGAACCCGACGGGGAGGAAACTTCCCGCCGCCCGGAACCCATCACTGTTCCTGATGGGTTCGCTGGTGTGTGCCGTGGCGCTGGGCTGGACCTATTGGGCGTTCGTGCGGACCAGCACCGGCCAGTTCGCGGACGAATCGGCCTGGCGTGAGGCTGGTTTCGCGGCCCCCGACTCGCAGCAACCCTTCCTCCAGTTTCTGGACAGCCTGCCGGCGCTGTCGGTGCTGTTCGCTGCGGCGGTCATCCTGTTCGTGACGCTACGCAGGCAGCGGTGGTCGGCAGCGGTGATCGCCCTGGGAACCATTGCCGGGGCCAACCTCACCACCCAGGTCCTGAAGAACCTGTTGTTCGATCGCCCCGACCGGGGCGTGCCGACGCTCGACTTCAACTCGCTGCCGTCCGGCCACACCACTCTCGCCGCGTCAGCTGCTGCAGCGATTTTCCTGGTGGTCACTCCGAGGTGGAGACCGTTGGCTGCCGCAGCCGGTGGCACCTATTCGGTGGCGGCCGGGGCCACCACCTTCCTCAACCTGTGGCATCGTCCCGCAGACGTCATCGCGGCCTTCCTGGTGGTGGGTGCGTGGACCCTGCTGGGCGGTCTGCTGATCATGCGGTTCGGCAACGCCTGGAATGTGTGGTCCGGCTACGGCGAGCATTGGGCGGCCTCACGGTTGTGGCTCACCTTCTGCTGGGCTGCGGGAGTGGCAGGGCTCGCACTCGGTGTCATCCTGTACCTGTACGTCCAGCTCATCGGACCCGCGCCCGTCCCCGGGACAGCACGCATTCCCCTGTTCTTCTGGTCCGGGCTGTCAATGATCGTTGGGGTGGGGTTCACCCTCAGCGCTGCTGCCAGCTGTCTGTTCAGCCATCAGGCACGGCGCCGCGTGGGCTAGCTCCGGGCGAGCGACGTCGGCCGGTGCGGGGGCACCCAGAACCACAAGACTGCCGCGGCAAGGAGGCCCAGCCCGCCAGTCGCCCAGATGCCTGCGGAGAGGGTCGCGACGGCGGTGACCGCCGCAAGAACCCCCGGGCCGGTCATGGTCCCGACATCGCTGAGTAGCCGCCAGATTCCAAGGAACTGGGGCCGGCCGGGATTCGGTGAGAAGTCAGCCCCCAGGGTCATCACGATGCCCGAGCCGATACCGTTGCCGAATCCGATCAGGAGCGCCACCAGCAGCAGCCCCACTGCATCGCCGGTGAAGGGCAACAGGATCAGCGCTACGCCCATGATCAGCATGCAGGGTACGGCAACCCACCGCCGCCCCCTGACGTCCATCATCTTCCCGGCCGGGTAGAAGATCAGCATGTCGATGGCGCCGGACAGGCCATAGATCAGGGCAGTGGTGGTGGCGTCCAGACCGATATCCTGCGCCCAGAGCGGCAACACCGCCTGTCGGGTGGCCCGGATGGCGGCGATCAGCAGGACACCAATGCCCACCGTCGCAAAAACCCTGCGGTGGGATCGCAGAATGGACCGGACTGTCGGGGCCGACGACGGCGGGTCCGCTACCCGCTCGAGGGCAGTGGATCCGTTCATGGCCAACCGCCCGGGGGCGACCAGCTCAGGCACCCTGCTGCTCAGGGCGGCAGCAGCGAGAGCGGCCCCCGCCCCCACCCAGTACGCACCAGCCAATCCAGCGAAGCTCATGGCCAGAGCCGCCGCGAAAGGGCCGAGGAAAACGCCGATCCTGGTGACACCGCCGAGCGTGGACAGCGCCCTCGCCCTGAAGTGGATGGGAACGGCTTCGGTGAGGTAACTCTGGCGGGCCAGACCGAAAACGGCACCGGCCATCCCGATCATGAAGATGGCTGCGGCGAACACGGCGAGGTTGGGGGCCAGCAAGGCCAGTACCATCGCCGTCGAGCACCAGAGTGACGCCCCGACCAGGGCCCACCGTTCACCGAACCGGGTGGTCAGGAGCGTTGCGGGCACGTTGGTGACCAGGGAGCCGATCCCGGTGAGGGTGATGATCAGTGCCGCCGTCGCAATGTCAGCCCCGAGGCTGCGCGCCGAGAGCGCTATTACTGGAAGGATCGCCCCCGTCGCCATCCCATAGAGCAGCGACGGGCCGTAAGCGCCGACAGCGATCGACTTGAGGTTGAACGATTCGCCCGGCACGCTTCTACTGTAGCCACCGGCGCTGTTCGCCCTCTTATCGATCAGGCCTCAGGGGTACGCCGCCCCACGAGAATCATCCCGACGACGGCGAGAACTCCGGCCGCCCCCTCAGCGACCGCACTGAGGGCCTTTTCGAAGAACCAGATCGGCTCGTACATGGCGGGGATGGGCCCGATCGCGGGCAGCTGGACGTAGGACGACACCACCACAGCCGCGAATGCTGATAGAGCCACCACCGCGGCGACGAGGTAGGACAACCGGCTGCCCCTGAGCAGGACGTAGAGGGCAGCGAGCACCGCCGCGGCCGCCTGCAGCCAGAACAGGGTGCCACCGCCCATCCCCCCTGGATACGCGATCTGATAGTTGGCGGCGAGTTGCACATGGACGAACGCATCGATCGCCAGTCCGATGGCGATCACCACGCGGAGACCGACTAGAACCGGGCGGTTGTGGGCGAGTGCCCGATTGCTCATTCCTCGACGACCAGTGTGCTGATCATGCCTGGGTGCGGCGTGCAGAAGAAGGAGTACTCCCCCGCGTCCTCGGGTGCCGTGAAGGTGACAGTCTCGTTGGGGCCGAAGACTGAATCGAACAGGCCATCCTCATCCGAAGTGACAGTGTGGCCGACAGAATCATTGTTAATGACGGTTACTTCGGCGCCCGGTGCCACCGGTCCGGAAACTTCGAATTCAAAGTCTGTGATGGTGATGACCACCTCTTCGGCCGCCTCGGCCGGGGTTTCAGCTGATTCGGTGATCTCGGCTGGCGCGGCGGGTGGGCTGGAGGCCGCCGGGCTGGAGGCCGCCGGACTGGTGGTAGTAGTTTCCGGCTCCGGGGCCGCACTGCCAGATTCCTCCGACGCCCCACAACCGGCAACTCCCACCAGTGCACCGGCCAGAAGTACTCCCATAACGCTCTTTCGAATATCCATGATTAGCCTTTCCCTCAGAATCCCGATCAGAGCTGTTTTCCAAAGCCCTGGGCACCGTTAGCACCATGATCCTCTTCATTATGAGGTTCGTCACGGGGTAGGGCGCGGATTGCCCGGCGGGAGCCTGGGATCAGGACTTGGAGGCCTGATGCCACTTCCAGTGCGCGAGGGTCCGCAACCGAATGAGCAGCGCCCGGGATTGTTCGGGGCCGTAGGGCAGGATGGGGATGGCCTTGGTCATGTCCACTGATGCTTCATCCATTGCCACCTTGGTGACCCGCACCGCGGTGCGCATTTTATATAGCTGTGCCGTGACAAATTCGACGCCCACCGGGTTGCCGTGCCCCGGGATGAAAACGTCATAAAGGTCCTCCAGCGCGGCGATCTTGCCCAGGGTGCGGATCCAGTCCGCAGGATACGAGTCTTCAAACCCCGGGTCGCCGCCTTCTTCGACCAGATCCCCGGTGAAGAGTACGTTGCCTGCGCCGATCAGGAGATCGTTATCCGTATGGCCGGCCCCCAGATGGAACAGGGTTACGCTGATGCCGCCCAGGTCCAGGTCGACGGGGCCACCGTCCACCACCTTGTTGGCGGGGTGGATGGCTGTGTGGGGACCGGCGTCGTCGGCCATGGCTGGCTCGAGCTCTGCGACGAACTGACGCTGCTGCTCTCCTGTCTGCGCCAGGTCTTCCGCGCAGCGTGCGGTGGCCCAGATTTCCTCGACCCCCTGTGCGGCGAAATACGCATTGCCGAACGCATGGTCGAAGTGGGAGTGGGTGTTCACAGCTGTCACCGGCAGGTCCGTGAGTTCTCGGACGGCGGCCAGGATGACGGCGGCCTGCGCTGGGCCGGCACCGGTGTCGATCACGAGGGCCCGCTCGGTGCCGACGACGAGACCTGGGTTGATCCGGTATCCGGCGTCACGCAGTATCCAGGTCTGCGGTCCCACTTCCCGCCAACGGGACTCGGTCTCCTTCGACACAGTGTCTACTGTTGGCGTCTCAGACATGGATTCCTCTCAACAACGATGGATGTGCTGGCCGTTCTACGCGCCGCCGGCACCCAGCAGCAGGACAGCCTGCACTGGGGCGTGATCGGACGGCCACGCACCACCGTACCGGGTGACGTTGATTCCTGCCCGCAGGACGGTGAAGTCTGGGGTGGAAAGGATCCAGTCGATCCGCTTGGCGCCGCGCTGCGGCTTACGATAATGGGGGAAGGTGCCCCATTGTTCGGTGAGTTGACGGTGCGCAGCGGTCCAGGTGTCACGCAGCACCCCCGACCCGGTCAGGATCGTGTAGGGCCCGGACGGCGCATCAATGTTGAAGTCCCCCATCACGATGCCCGGGAGTTGAGAGTCCCGCACCAGGTGTCGCAGTGTGTCCGCCGAATAGAGGCGAGAGCGGCGGGACAGATGGTCCAGGTGGGTGTTGATCACCACGAAGTCCTTCCCCGTGCCCAGATCCTTGAACCTGGCACGGACCGCGATCCGGGGGATCCGGTTTCCCCACGACGTCGAACCGGCAACGGTTGGTTTGCTTGAGAGCGCAAACTGCTCCCAGTCGAGCAGCGTCAGCCGGCGCCGGTCGTAAAAGAGCGGGCACTGCTCACCATTGCCATCGTCGTTGCGCCCCCGACCGATGCCGGCGTAGTCGGGTCCGAGCCCGGCCCGCACCGCGTCCAGCTGGGTTGGGAGTGCCTCCTGGACGCCCAACAGGCTGGGCTGCTCATCGCGTAGGAGCCGGGTCACCAAAGGCGCGCGAACCGCCCAGGAATCCCGGTTGGTAGGCAAAAGGTGTGGCATTGACCGTCGGATGTTGAAGGTCATCACGTGCTGCTCAGGGGCTGCTACCGGGCCGATGAGCGGTACGGTCACCGCTGGGCCCCTCGCTTCAAAGGTCTGCAAGCACGGTGCCCGGATTCTCGATCGCGTCCGCCACATACCGCAGGAACCCGCCGGCAACACCGCCATCACACACCCGGTGATCGAAGGTCAGAGTGAGTTCGGTAATTTTCCGCACAGCCAGGGCACCGCCCACCACCCACGGCCGGTCAATGATTCGGCCAATACCCAAAATCGCAGCTTCGGGGTGATTGATGATGGCTGCGCTACCGTCGACTCCAAACACGCCGTAGTTGTTCAGGGTGAACGTCCCCGAGGTCAGCTCGGCGGGCGTGGCTTTGCCGTCCCGCACGACGGCGGTAAGTCGGCGGATCTCCGCATCCAGCCCGCGGGCGCTCAGCGTGTCTGCGCGTCGAACGCAGGGCACCATCAGACCCCGATCGGTTTGAGCGGCGATCCCCAGATTCACCCCGTCGAAGCTGAGAATTTCCTGGCGACCCTCATCGTCGGTGACGATTCGGGTGTTCAGGTCCGGATACTTTGCCAGCCCGGCTGTCACGAACCGGGCCACGAAAGCCAGTAACCCGGGGGTCTGGTCGGGATTTGTTGCCTTGAGTGAGGCCCTGAGGTCCATCAGTGCGGTAGCGTCCACATCGACCCAGACCGTTGCCTCGGGGATCTCCCGGCGGCTACGGGCCATGGTGTCCGCCACAGTCTTCCGCACCCCCTTCAGCGGAGTGCGGGCGGCAATCTCCAGCCCCGACTTGCGATCAGTATCCGCACCCACCGGATCAGGGGCGACGCTTTCGCTGCTGTTGTCGGTGGGCGAACCCGTGATTGTCGCGGAGCCGGTGGCACTGCTGATGGCCTGCTGCACATCCTTTCGGAGCACCAACCCGCCA
>NZ_ALPM01000030.1:0-15422 GCF_000294595.1 Arthrobacter sp. TB 23
GCCAGGCCCGCATCACGGGCCAGTTTTCGGACCAGCGGTGAGATGAAGAGCGGCGCAGCACCAGTCGCGGCGGTTCCCGAGGGTGCAGCGGTCTGCTGCTTTGGCCGCCGCCGGCGCCCGGAGGTGAGTCCGCCGGGGGTGCCATAGCCGATCAGGACGTTGCCCGATCCTTCATCGGCAGCGGGAGCCTCAACCGGCTCCGAGGGTTCGGGCGGGGTGATTCCGGCTCGTTCTTCTTCGCGGTAGGTTTCCTCGGCGACCGTCGGTGGCACCTCGCCCGTCGGCTCGGCCCCGCTGGGGGCGCCTGCAGGGCGCACCGAGATGAGTGGCTTGCCGACGTCGATGGTTTCACCGGCACGACCGTGAAGTTTCTCGACCACACCGGCAAAGGGTGACGGCACCTCAACCACGGATTTGGCGGTTTCCACCTCGGCGATGGTCTGATCCACCACCACGACGTCACCCTCGGCAACCAGCCAGTTCACCAGCTCCGCTTCGGTAAGTCCCTCGCCCAGATCGGGGAGGTTGAAGACCTGAAGGGCAGTGCCCGGCGCGGGTGCGCTGGTGGTCATAGCACTCATGCCTGATCCTCCCACTGCAGTTCGTCAACGGTGTCCAGAATTCGGTCAACACTTGGTAGAAAGAAGTGTTCCAGCTTCGGCGATGGGTACGGGACATCAAACCCCGTGACACGCCGAACTGGGGCCGCCAGCGAGTGGAAACAGCGTTCCTGGATGCGCGCAACAATCTCTGCCGCGACCGAGGCGAACCCGGGCGCCTCAGCAATCACCACGGCCCGGCCGGTCTTGCGGACACTGGCGCACACGGTCTCGTCGTCGAACGGGACGATGGAGCGCACGTCGATAACCTCCAGCGAACGCCCCTCCTCCGCCGCGGCTGCCGCTGCGGCCATCGCCGTGGGTACCGAGGGGCCATAGGCGACCAGGGTGGCGTCGGTACCCGCCCGCGCAACGACTGCCCGGCCGATGGACGGTGCGCTGGAGGAGGACTCGAAGTTTTCCCGGAGTTCCTCAAGATCCAGCACCTCCTTGGACCAGTACAGTTTTTTCGGTTCCAGGAAGACGACCGGGTCCGGGTAGCGGATGGCTTCACGCAGCATGGTGTAGGCGTCCCGGACTGTTGCCGGGGCCAGGACCGTCAACCCAGGCGTGTGGGCATAGTAGGACTCCGACGAGTCGCAGTGGTGTTCAACTCCGCCAATGCCGCCTGCGTAGGGGATGCGGATCACGATCGGTAGCTTGACCTTGCCTTTGGTGCGGTTCGGCATTTTTGCGACGTGGCTGACTACCTGTTCAAAGGCAGGGTAGGCGAACGCGTCGAATTGCATTTCGACCACCGGGCGCATCCCGTTCATCGCCATGCCGACGGCCATCCCCATGATTCCGGCCTCGGCCAGGGGGGTGTCAAAGCACCGGTCCGTGCCGAACCGGGCGGTGAGCCCGTCGGTGATCCTGAAGACCCCACCCAGCGCCCCAACGTCCTCACCAAACATCACCACCGATGAGTCGGCAGCCATGGCATCGGCGAGCGCAGCGTTGAGGGCCCTGGCGAAGGTGACCGGCTGGGCGGTGGATCGTTCCGCCTGCACAGTGGTGGCGTCGTCCCGCAGGCGTTCAGTGGTGTCGGTCATGGTGTCACTTCCTCGGCGGAATGTTCCCGGCTAAGTTCCCCGCGCAACAGTTCGGCTTGTTCGCGCAGCTGGCTCGTCTTCTCCGTGAAGACATAGTTGAACAGATCGTCAGGGTCGACCACCGGATCCGTATTGAGTCCGTCCCTGAGGGTGGCCGCCATGGCCTCGGCGTCCGCCGCAATGCGGGTCTCGCCGTCGTCGTCGAGCAGGTTCAACCCGCGCAGGTAGGTGCGCATCCGGCTCAGCGGATCCTTGGGGATCCACTTCTGAACATCGTCCGGGGAACGGTAGCGGGAGGGGTCATCGGCATTGGTGTGGGCCTGCATCCGGTAGGTGTGAGCTTCGACCAGGGAGGGGCCGCCGCCGTCGCGCGCCCGGTCAACCGCCGCGCCGAGGACTGAGAGCAGGGCGGCGAGGTCGTTGCCATCCACTCGCTCGCCCGGCATCCCGTACCCGATCGCCTTATGCGCCAACGACGGCGCGACGGTTTGCGACTTCAGGGGCACCGAAATGGCGTACTCGTTGTTTTGGATGAGGAAGACCACCGGGACGTGGAAGACCGCCGCGAAGTTCAGGGCCTCGTGGAAGTCGCCTTCGCTGGTGGCGCCGTCGCCGCACAGGGCAAGCACCACGGTGTCCTCGCCCTTCAATTTGGCCGCATGAGCGACCCCGACCGCATGGAGTAGCTGGGTCGCGAGGGGCGTGGCCTGCGTGGCGACCTTGTGCTCCAGCGGGTCGTACCCGGAGTGCCAGTCACCGCGCAGCAGCGTGAGAACTTCGAGCGGGTCCACACCACGGGTGATCACCGCGACCGTGTCCCGGTAGGTGGGGAACAGCCAGTCCTGGCGATCGATGACGACGGCGGCCGCCACCTGGCATGCCTCCTGGCCGTGGGATGAAGGGTAGACAGCCATCCGGCCCTGTCGTACCAGGGCATTGGCCTGATCGTTGATGCGACGGCCGATGACCAGTTTCTGGTACGCGCCCAGCAGACGACTGCTGTCCGGAAACGGGTAGGAATCGTTCGGGACCTTGACGCCGTTCGGGTCCACCAATTGGACAGGAACCGCCGAGGGAAGCATTTCGGCGTCCTGTCGGTCCGAGGTGTCTGCCGTGCCGTGTGCGAGTTTATTGCCGCTCGAGATGGTCATCTCCGCCTCCGTCATACCGCCCACTGGGGCGGCGGTTAGCTTGATCCCGCGAACCCGGATGTCGCCGAGCACTGGATGCTGTGTCATCCAATTATGAACTTCGGTTCCTATTCGTATCCACCAAACGGTAAAGTTCCAGACTGATGCTCATTTAGTCCCCAAATTGGTGGACGGATTGTAAATGTGAGCTGCGTTACGTGGAAAGGTGTAGACAAAATGGTGGATCAGCCGTTGGACGAGGTGGACCGGAGAATTCTTGCCGAGCTCACCAGGGATGGCCGCCAGTCGGTCACCGTAGTGGCGGAAAGGGTGCACATCTCCCGTGCACACGCCTACTCCCGTATTGCCCGACTCACGGATTCGGGAGTGCTGACCAAGTTCACTGCGCTGATTGACCCGATCAAGGCAGGACTGCGGTCATCCGCCTACGTGACCCTCAAGGTCCAACAGCATGCCTGGCGGGAATTGCGTGAACAGTTGCGGCTGGTCCCTGAGATTCACCACATCGCACTGGTAGGCGGGGACTTCGACGTCATTCTGTTGGTGCGGGCTGAAGACAATGTGGGGCTGCGCCGGGTCATTTTCGATCAACTGCAGTCCATGCCAGGCGTGATGGACACCCAGACGTTCCTGGTGTTCGAGGACATTGACACTCGCTGACCCGGGCAGGCGCGCAACCCGGGGTGTCTCGGGGGCGCTGGGTGGTGTGGCCAAGGGGCGGTCTCTGACTGGTGGTGACATCCCGTTCTGAATGTCATCCTCCCCCATGAGACGCTGCGAAACCGCTCCTTGGCCACACCACCAGTAAAAGTCATTGCCTCAGGAAAATACTTTGAATTCGCCATTGTTTCTAAATGTTTCCCGAAAAGTTATAAACTTTTTGCATCCAAACACACTCGCCGGGGCCGGACCGTTCTCCGTGCGGGCGGCGGTCAGCCATTGAACACGGGTTTGCGCTTCTCCTGAAAGGCAGTGAACCCTTCCGCGTAGTCGTCGCTGCGGCACAACTCGCCCTGTGCAACGTTTTCCGCACTGATTGACTCCCAGAGCCCCAGTCGCCGGTCGCGGATGCCAGCTACCAGTTCCTTCGAGGCGCGGAAAGCCCCCGTTGCACCGGAGGCGACCCGCTGGGCGGTTTCGCGGGTGCGCGGCAGCAGATCTTCGGCGGGCATGACCCGGCTGAACAGGCCGGCGGCGACGGCGTCAGCCCCACTCATGAGCTCGGCCGTATAAATCAGGTCCAGGGTGCGGTGGGCGCCAAGTCGTTCGGTGAACAACCAATGCCCGCCCGAGTCGAGGGTCGCTCCAAGATTGGCAAACGGTGACCCGAGTTTGGCGTTTTCGGCGACGTAGACCACATCGGTGGCGACCAGCAGCCCGAGCCCGACGCCGAGGCAGGCACCATGGGCGGCCGCAAACGTCGGGGCGGGGAAGCCTGCCATCTTCTGGAGCAGGGGTGTCACCAGCCCCTCCAGGTAAGCGACGGCGTCGTCGGTCTCAGGATGGACATTTGAAATATCGCGTCCAGCGCAAAACGCCCGGCCCTCGCCGCGCAGCAGCAGTGCCCGCACCGTTCCGTCGGCCGCGGCTGCGGTCGCTTCGTCGTAGGCCCGGGACAAGCCACCGAGTGCGTCTTCATCGAGCGAGTTGAGTTTGGCTGGAGCGTTGAGCACAATTTCCGCGACGTTGTTCTCAATGGTCAGATCAATCATGGTCAATGCCTTCCGGTCTGGTGCCTCCAGCCTAGCGGTGACCTACCCGACTTCGGCTTCCAGCGTGCCACGCAGGACGCTCACTCCTGAGTGCAGCGGGTCACCGTCGAGGGGCTCATCAGAGACGTCGACGATCGGGAAGGCCACAAGGTCCACGTTGTCGGGGATCACCAGTGAACTGGTGCCTCCCCCGATCACACCGAGACTATACATTTGCTGCAGGTCTGGTGCGATCAGCCAAACTTCCTGATATCCGTCGGCCTGATCCTCGGTCACGGTGATCTGCAGGGTGCGCACGCCGTCGTCCGACGTAAACACACTGGCGCTGCCCCCGGCGGTGAAGCCAGCCAGCGGGTCCAGCTGGCTTTGCGCAACCAGATCCGGGGCGGCTTCCGCTCGCACCTGCTGAACCGCCCACACAGCTCCAGCACCGGTCAAGACTCCGGCGGTGACGGCGGCGATCAGGAATTTCGGGGTGAAGGTCCGCTTTTCCGCCCGCAGCTGTGACAACTCGGAGACCGGAGTGGCGTCCTGAACCGGGGAGGGCGACGTCAGAGGGTCAGTACTGAGTGCAGGCTGCAGGCCCAGTTCCTGATGAATAGCAGCCCACACCTGCGAATCCGGCGACTCCAGCGGCGCCGCGGTGATATCGCCACGAGCGGCAAGCACCACGCCGTTCAGCTCCCGCACCTCACTGGCACACGCGTCGCACCCATCGAGGTGAACCTGCGAGTCTGTATCCAGTGGTTCGTCCAGGGCAGCCATGCTGAGGGTTCCCGGGTCAAGGTGTTGCATTCCAGGTCTCCAATCGGCTGCGTAGTTGGGTGAGGCTTCGGCGAATATGGCTCTTGACAGTGCCGAGGGGCAAATCGAGCCGGGAAGAAATTTGTTGGTGCGTTAAGTCTTCGTAGAAGGCGAGCCGAAGGATTGATTGCTGCGGTTCGCCTAAAAGTTCGAGTTCTGAATTGAGCACCACCCGGTTGGCGACGCTCTCTATCTCGTCGGCGCCCCTTTCCTGCTCCCTCGGACCGCCGACGGTGTGGACCCGCTGCACCAGGCTGTCAATCTTTTGCCGGGCAGCCTGGGCATCGGACACCAGGTTCCGGCTAATACCAAGCAGCCACGCAGGGAGGCTCCCCGCGTCGGGGCTATACCCTGAACGAAAGCGCCAGGCCCTGACAAATACTTCCTGGGTGACATCGGCGGCTGCTGACCGGTCTCCCAGTGAACGAAGCGCCACCGTGAAAATCAGTGGCGCAAAACTTCGGTAGGCAAGGGCGAGGGCGTGCTCATCGCCCGCTGAGAATTCGACGTCGCGCTGTGGTGTCCACTCATGGCCTGGAGGTGTCAACTACTCTCCTTACGCCGCGGCCGCGTCTCTTATCCCCCCCGCTGGGCATCCTCTCCGCTGGGTCGCTGCATTCTGACCCGTTCAGAGCGGGGAGGCCGTCAGCACAACATTATCCTGATAATCATCCTTGTCTACTAGCCAGTCTCCTCCGCAGGTAATGATCACCAGCTGATGTTCCCCATCACGCTGGAAAATTTCCGAGGTGTTCAGGGTTGCCTTCGGCTCGTGTCTGACGCCGGTCACTTCATATTGCACCGGCTCCGCGTTCTCGCGACCGACGGTGATCAGGGTGCCTACCGGCACGTTCTTCAGCTGGGTAAAGGGCATCACTTCCGTCCCAATGTCGATGTGGGCCGCGAGAACGGCGTTGCCCGCTGCTGACCCCGGCGCCGGGCCATAGCGATACCAGCCCGCCTCATAGAAGCTCTCCGGTATTTCCATTTCGTTGTCCTCCTCAATCCCGACGTCGATGACGCCGACCTGGATGTCGGTGCCTGCGATATCCAGTGAAACGGGCGACGGCGTCGCCTCCGCCAGAGCGCCGGTGGCCGGGCGGATGGCAACCCCCGAGGTGACGACGTCGCTCGCCGGGAGGTCGACGTCGTCGGGCGGTGCCTGCACGGTCGCCGATCCCGAGGTGGGGGCGGTGGCCGGGGTGGTGGCTGACTGCGCGTCAGGAGTAGGTGACTGGGCAGCTGGCGTGGCGCACCCGCCAGCGAACAGCCCAAAAGATGCGGTCAGGAGGACGGCTACGGAACGACAGGATTTGCGGGGCAACGGCTTGAGCTTTCAACGGGTCCGGTCAAACGGACTGCTTAGAGGGTGACAGACAGGTGGGCAGGGTAAGGAACGAGAGGGGCCCCACCCTGCCCACACTGGCTTATTTGTCGGCGCGGGCGGTCCGGACCCGTGCGGCGACCGCTGCACCCGAGAGGAGCACCAGGCCGAGGGCCCCAGCTCCGATGATGGCTACGGTGTTGTCCTGAGCTGGACCGGCCTGGGCACCGGGTACAGCTGCGGGGTCGGAATGCAAACCCTCGATGACCTGGGTGGCGAGGGCGAGATTGCCGTCCTCAAGGCTTCCCCAGGCATAGACGATCGTCGCGGTGCCTTCGCCGAGGGTCAGGTCTGCTGGACCGATGACCGGATCAGTGGTTCCGGTGGCAGCAACCGAGGCGGAGATGGTTCCTGGATCAGTGGTCAGGGTCGCTTCGTCCGGGTTGCTGAGGTTCTCAACCACTACCGCGTCGCCGGCGAGGACGTCGACAGCTGGGGCGGCAGCGGTATGGCGGACGGTCAGCCGTGACTGTCCGGCCTCGACCGCTGAAACGTCATTCGTGTAGAAGTTGGCGGTCGGGGCGCCCTCGGCATCGAGGTTGGCCGTGGCCGTGTAGTTTCCACCCGCCGCGAGGGTCACCGCCACTGGACCAATGACCGGTGCGCTGGCGTCTGCGGCATCGGCAGCTGTCACAGCCAACTCGTAGTCACCTGCCGGTAGGTTCAGGGGTCCGGCAAGTTCACCGGGGGTAAAGTCGTCGAGGGTCAGGTCACCGTTGACATAGACGTCGACCGTGAGATCGGGGACAGCGTGCAGAACTGACAATGAGGCCGTATCGGCGGTCTCGGTGGCTACCGCCGGGGCGGCAACCGAGACGGCGCCGAGCACGGCGACAGCACCTACTGCATAAAGACTCTTTCGCATTTTCTTGCTCCTCACTCGGGCCCGGGTGGGCCACCAGATGCTTACACCCGGTACTACCGTCGGCGGGGGCTCTTTGGATGCAGCAGGAGCAGATTTTCTGGAAAGACTCAGGCGTCGTAGTCGACCGATACTGCGTCACTGGTCGGCCGGGACTGGCAGGTGAGGACGTAGCCCTTCTCTATTTCGTCCGCCTCCAACGCGTAGTTTTCTTCCATTTCAACCGTGCCGGTGACCAGCTTGGCACGGCAGGTACCGCAGACCCCGCCGGCGCAGGCAAAGGGCACATCCGGCCGGACCCGCAGCGCCGCGTTGAGGATCGATTCCCGCGCGTGGGTGGGGCTGGTGACCTGGCCTTGCAACCCGTCGAGGTTGAACGAGATGGTGAAGTTCTCGCCGCCGTCGTCGGCACGGACGGGGCGGCCAATCTGGCCTTCGGGACGGGTGGGTTCGCCGGTCGAGAAAAGCTCAAACCTGATCTTTTCGGGGGCGACGCCGCGCTCCCCCAGGGTGTCGCGGCACAGCTGGACGAGTTCAAAGGGGCCGCAGAGGAACCATTCGTCGACGTCGTCGGTCCGGATCACGGTGCCCAGCAGTTTTTGCAGCTTGTCCGCATCGATCCGTCCGCTGAGCAGCGGGGAGATACGCTGCTCGCGGGACAGCACATGGTGCAGCGCGAACCTGGCCGGATAGCGGTCCTTCAGGTCGGCGAGCTCCTCCAGGAACATGACGTCCATGGCGGCCTTGTTGGCGTAAATCAAATCGAAACGCACGGAGGCGTTCGCGGCGAGGACTGTTCGGGCGATGGCGATCACCGGGGTAATGCCTGAGCCGGCAGCCACTGCGACGAAAGTTGTTTCCCCGGCGACAGCCAGATTTCCCTGCAGGTCCTCGGGCCGGTTGAGCTCGTTCATCTCGTGCTTCGAGATGAACTGGCCCATGGGGCTCATCACGTCGAGCCGGTCACCGGCCTTCAGCGACTCGTTGGCCCAGCTGGAAAACACGCCACCGAGATCCTTCTTGATGGCCACCCGGATCTCGCCGGGCACCGGTTCGGCACAGATGGAATAGCTGCGCCGCACCTCCACCGGGGCGCCGTCGACGTCGAGCGTGGTGCGTAGCGCCACGTACTGGCCCGGGAGGTAGTTGTACTTGTCGGCCAGGTGGTCGGGGACGGCGAAGGTCACCTCGATGGCGTCTCCGGTGAGGCGCCGGACCTCGGCGACGGTGAGCTCGTTGAAGGCCGTACGGCGCTGGGTGGATGGGGCTAGCTTGACGGCCATTTAGAGCACCTTGAAGTAGTCGAAGGGTTCCTTGCAGTCCTTGCAGACGTAGAGCGCCTTGCAGGAGGTGGAACCGAAGCGGGTGAGTTCGCGGGTATTCAGGGAGGAGCATTGGGGGCATTTCACGCTGAGACCCACCCTGACCGGGCCTGCCGCGGCCATCCCGGAGGGCGGGGCGATGCCGTACTCGTCGAGTTTCGCTTTGCCGGCGCTGGTCATCCAGTCGGTGGTCCAGGCCGGCGCGAGCGTGAGTTTGACCGATACGTTCTGATACCCGTGGCCGGCGAGCGCGCTGGTGACGTCGTCGCGGATCGCATCCATAGCCGGGCACCCCGAATAGGTGGGAGTAATGGTTACGGTGATGGCGCCGTCGTCGTCGATCTGCGCCTCGCGGAGGATCCCCAGATCCCCGATGGTGAGGACCGGGATCTCAGGGTCCACCACAGTGGCGGCGATGTCCCAGACCTTCCCGGCCTCGGCACCGGCGGGCCGGTGGGCGGTGTTGGTACTGGTGTTGACTCCAGATGTATCAATGCTCACGGTTGTCGCCTCCGTTACCAGGTGGCGCCGGGGTGCTCGCGGGCGAGTACCTGCATTTCGGCGAGCAGATAGCCGAGATGTTCGCTGTGTTTGCCGTGGCGTCCGCCGCCGACCGCGGCAGGCACCGCAGGAATCTCGAGTTCGGCCTCAGCGAACAGGGAGGCGAGAAGGGAATCAACCGGTGCGCGCAGCGTGCTCGGGCGAACTGCCGCGTCGCCGAGCGTGTCGATGAGCTGGTCGTCGCCGAACAGTTCCTCCACATAGGGCCAGGTCAGTTTGAGACCGGCAATCATGCGGCGGCGCGACTCGTCGGTGCCGAGGGCCAGGCGGAGAACCCACTGGCTGCTGTGGTCGCGGTGGTAATCCACCTCTTTGACGGCCTTCGCCGCGATGGCGGCGAGGGTCGGATCGGTCGAATGCATCAGCCGCGAGTACAGCTCGAACTGGTAGTGCGAGACCACCAGTTGGCGGGCGATGGTGCGGGCGAAGTCGCCGTTCGGCTGCACGAACAGGTGGGCGCAGCGGAACTCCGGTTCGCGCCGGAAGTAGGCAAGATCGTCCTCGGTCTTGTCCAGGCCGTGGCCAGCGTAGCTGAGGAAGGAACGGGCATGACCGATCAGGTCCAGAGCAATGTTGCCGAGGGCCACGTCCTCTTCCAGCTCCGGTGCCCGCGAGATCCACCAGCCCAGCCGCTGGGCAAGGATCAGCGAGTCGTCGCCGAGACGCAGCGCATATTCCGCGACGTCGGTGCTCGGCTTCAGGTCCGATGCGGCAATGTCCTCCGGGCGCAGCGCGTTGCCCGGCGTGATGCGGGTGGCGCTGGTGTTCGATTCGCTCACAGGTGCTTCACCCCATCGCTCTTTGTGTAGTACGTGGCATGCCGGTAATCCTTGCCTTGCGGGGATTCAAAGAACTGTCCCTTGGCATCAGGGTCGCTGGTAATAATTGACGACGCCGGCACCACCCACAGGCTCACACCCTCGTTACGCCGGGTGTACAGATCACGGGCGTTGCGGACTGCCATTTCGGCGTCGGGCGCGTGCAGCGAACCCGCGTGCACATGGGACAGACCGCGTGATGAGCGCACAAACACCTCCCACAAAGGCCAGGGCTGGCGTTTCTCGGGAGGCAATGGAGCCGGCGCTGTCGAGCCGTCGTCGCCTGTTGTTGAACCGCCGGTCATCTAGGCCGCCTTCTGCTGTGCTGTTGCTGCCCGCTTGTCGGCGTAGGCTGCCGCTGCTTCGCGAACCCAGGCGCCGTCTTCGTGGGCTTCCCGACGGCGTTCCATCCGCTGGGCATTGCAGGGCCCCCGACCGGCGAGGACTTCCTTGAACTCGTTCCAGTCCAGTGGGGCATGCTCCCACTGCTGGGTGTCTTCGTTGAACCGGATCTCGTCATCTGGGAGGGTCAGGCCGAGCACCTTCACCTGCTCGACCATCATGCCGACAAAGCGTGAGCGCAGTTCGTCGTTGGAGAACCGCTTGATGTTCCAGGCCATCGACTGCTTGGAGTTCGGCGAATCGTCGTCGGGTGGGCCGAACATCATCAGTGACGGCGCGTACCAACGGTTGACGGCGTCCTGGGCCATTTCCTTCTGGGCGGGGGTGCCGTTGGCCAGTTCCAGGAGGATCTCGAAGCCCTGGCGCTGGTGGAAGGATTCCTCCTTGCAAATCCGCACCATGGCACGGCCGTAGGGCCCGTAGGAGGCGCGGCAGAGGGGCACCTGGTTGGCGATTGCGGCGCCGTCGACCAGCCAGCCGATGGCACCCATGTCGGCCCAGGTGACGGCCGGATAGTTGAAGATGCTTGAGTAGCGGGCCTTGCCGGCAATGAGGTCCTCGGTCATCTTGTCCCTTGGCGTGCCGAGGGTTTCGGCCGCCGAGTAGAGGTACAGGCCATGGCCTGCCTCATCCTGGACCTTGGCCATGAGGATGGCCTTGCGCTTCAGCGACGGTGCGCGGGAGATCCAGTTGGCTTCAGGCTGCATGCCGATGATCTCGGAGTGGGCGTGCTGGGAGATCTGTCGGGCGAGGGTCTTCCGGTAAGCCTCGGGCATCCAGTCGCGGGGCTCGATGCGGGAGTCCTCGCTGATGAGCCGTTCAAACTGTTCCCGGCCAGCTCGCTCGTCCTCGGATTCAGTCCTTGCCTCGGACCTGTTCCCGGACGGCATCTGGTCAACTGCTGGTGCTGTTGCCATGGTGGTCACCTCACTGTGAGCGTCAAAAGTACGCGGGGTCGGCCGCAAATTAATTACCGACCGTTCGTTCAGGATATCGGGAGGGTGGCCGGACAGTCAACAGCCACCGTCAGCCTGCCGCCCCCACCCGCGGCGCCACCCACTGTGCCTCTCCGCGCTCGGGTGTGCTGGACTAGGTAGACAGGCTGACTAGTTAGTGCAACTATGTAGTCATGAGCGACAGACAATGGCCCAGCGAGTGGATGAGGGGAGCCTTAGGCATGAGCGTCCTCAAGGTCCTGGAGGCCGGACCCACCTACGGGTACGCGATCGCCACGGCGCTGGAGAAAGCGGGACTCGGCTCGATCAAGGGTGGCACGCTCTACCCGCTCCTCACCCGATTCGAGTCGGCCGACCTGGTCACCACCGAATGGAAAGCGGGCGACGGCGGCCCGGGCCGTAAATACTTCTCACTCACCGACGCCGGCCGCTCCGAACTGGCTCNCGGCAGACCGCCGAGTGGCAGGCCTTCACCACCCGGACACTGACCCATCTGAACGGAGACACCCCGTGACCGACACCAAAAAAGACCAGCAGTGGCTGACGGATTTTGTCCTCGAGCTCTCGCACCGCGGAGTCGGCGGACGGGACATCGGCGACGCCAAGGCATCAGTCGAATCCCACCTCGCCGACAGCGGGGAATCAGCTGAGGAGGCGTTTGGGAGCCCAGTTGACTACGCCCAGGCTCTGGAGTTCGCCGACACTCCGGACGAGAGCCTTCCACCGGTGCTGCTGCCGGCTCTGCTCGGAATCTTCGGTCTGATGCATTACCTGCCTGCCATCGCCGCAGTCGCACAGGGACAGCCGGTGAGGTTCACCGGCACCGAATTCGCACTGTTCCTCGTCCTCGGGGTATCCATGGTGCTGATCGTGAAGAACATCTTTCGGTTGGTGAAGCAGTGGTGGTGGCTTCTGGCGATCTGGATGGCTGTCGTTGGTCTTGGTATCCTCGCCTCGCTCCTCCCTCTGCTGCTTGACCTTCCCGAGCTGGAAGCCAACGCGGGCGCAGTAGCAACAATCACTGGAGTCCTTCTAGTGGGTGCCGGATTCTGGACCCGAGCGGCGATCAACAACAGCGAGGGGGTCATCACGCCACCCAATGCGGCGTCGACCGACGACAAAGACGGTGCGGTAGAGCGCGTGATGGTCGCTTTGGCTCCGTGGCTGATGGCCATCGGAGCAGCGATATTCACAGTCGGGGCTTTCCTGGCCGCGTAGCTCAGCTATTCCAGCGCCCGGACCAGCTGAAACCTGCACGCCTGACTCTCTGGCAGGATGGTTTCCATGACTGCAGAGACGCACTTCCCCGCCCCTCCCGTTGCCAAAAAGGTGCCGACGGAACGCACCCACCACTCGGATACCTTCGTGGACGAATACGAGTGGCTGCGGGAAAAGGAAAGCCCCGAGGTCCTCGCCCACCTCACGGCCGAGAACAGGTACACCGACGCCGTGACCGCTGGCCAGGAACAGCTCCGGCAGGACATCTTCACCGAGATCAAGAACCGGACGCAGGAAACCGATCTGTCCGTGCCGTCCCGCAAGAAGGGCTGGTGGTATTATGCCCGCACTGAGGAGGGCAAGCAGTACGCCATCAACTGCCGGGTCGCCGCCACTGACACTGGTGATCTCGCCAGCGACTGGACGCCACCGGAGATTGTCCCCGGCAAGCCGATTGAGGGCGAACAGGTGATGCTGGACGGAAACGCGGAGGCCGAAGGGAAGCCCTTCTTCTCCCTTGGCGGGCTGGCGGTTACCGAGGACGGGAACCTCCTGGCCTATTGCGAAGACAACGCGGGCGACGAGCGTTTCACCCTGCGGATCAAGGATCTGCGTACCGGTGATCTGCTTCCCGACGTGGTGCCGAACATCTTCTACGGGCTGGCCTTCTCCCCCGACGGCACCCAGGTGTTTTACACGGTGGTCGACGATTCCTGGCGCCCCTACCAGGTCAGGTCCCATACGCTCGGCACCCCGGTGGAGCAGGACACGGTGGTCTATCAGGAGGACGACGTCGCCATGTGGACCGGCTTCGACCTGTCAGCCGACCGGACCCAACTGCTCATCGGCATCGGTTGCTCCGAGTACAGCGAGTACCGTGTGCTGGACCTGACCAACCAGTCAGCCGGCCTGCTCACCCTGATTCCGCGCAGTGAAAAGGTCCTCTACGAGGCCGATCCGGTAACGGTCGACGGCGAGCGCCACTATGTGCTCACGCACAACCGGAATGCCCGGAACTCAATGGTCAGCCTGGCCGCGGAGTCCGAGTTCGCCAAGCCACTCTCCGACCAGCGGTGGAACACGGTGGTGGCGCACGACGACGCCGTCCGGGTGGGCGGCGTCGCCGTCACCTCCACCCACCTGATCGTCTCGGTCCGCAAGGACACTATCGAACGTGTCCAGGTACTCCCGCTCGCCGGGCTCGGCGCGGCCGACCAGCCCGCCCCCGAGGAGCCAAGGTTCGATGAAGAGCTCTTCACCTGCCACCTGGCCGACGCCGAGTTCGATTCGCCGATCATCAGGCTCTCCTACACCTCCTTCTTCACTCCCCCACGTGTCTACGACTATGTCCTCGACACCGGAAGCCTGCTGCTGCGCAAGGAGACCGAGGTGCGTGGCGGCTACCGCCCGGAGGATTACACGGCGGAGCGGCAGTGGGCCACAGCGGCTGATGGCACGCTGATCCCCCTGTCCGTCCTGCGCCGGGCCGACCTCGCCGACGACGGCGCCAACCCCGCACTGGTCTACGCCTACGGCAGCTACGAAATCAGCATGGACCCGGGCTTTTCGATCGCCCGGCTGTCGCTGCTGGACCGCGGGTTCGTCTTCGTGGTGGCGCATATCCGGGGCGGCGGAGAAATGGGCCGCACCTGGTACGAGGGCGGCAAGAAGCTCAACAAAAAGAACACCTTCACCGACTTTGTCGATGCGACCCGGCATGTGGCGGCGTCGCCCTTTGTCGATCCCAGCAGGATCGCCGCAATGGGCGGGTCCGCTGGCGGGCTGCTGATGGGCGCGATCACCAATCTGGCACCCGACCTGTACAGGGCGGTGGTGGCACAGGTGCCGTTCGTCGACGCACTGACCACCATCCTCGACCCCGAGCTGCCGCTCTCGGCACTGGAGTGGGAGGAATGGGGCAACCCGATCACCGACCCCGCGGTGTATCAGTACATGAAGGAGTACACCCCCTACGAGAACATCAAGGCGACCCGGTACCCGCGGATCGCGGCGGTGACGAGCTTCAACGACACCCGGGTGCTCTATGTGGAGCCCGCCAAATGGGTGGCCAAGCTCCGCGAGACCACCACGGGCAGCGAGCCGATTGTGCTGAAGACCGAGATGGACGGTGGCCACGGCGGTGCGAGCGGACGGTATGAGCGGTGGAAGGATGTCGCCTGGGACTACGCCTTCGTGGCGGCGGCCCTTGGTGCCGAGGAGCTCCGGACCACCAGTTCCGCCGGGTAGACCACCGGGTCGGGGTGAGTGCCGGGAGCCTCAATCTCCTCGAGCAGCATGGCGCCGGCCTTGGTTGCCATCTCCACCATCGGCTGGGTGATGGTACTCAGGGCCGGCGACGCCAGGGCGGCAATGCTGTGGTTGTCATACCCCACCACGGCGACGTCGTCGGGTACCCGTAGCCCGCGGGACCGCAGGACCTCCAGCACACCGACGGCCATCAGGTCGGACGCGGCGAAGATCGCGTCGGTGCCGGGGGCAGCGTCGAGCAGCCGCCGGGTCGCCTCGGCCGCGCCCACGGTGGTGAAGTCGGCGAACTCGACGGGGCTTGGCGCCGCCCCGG
>NZ_ALPM01000031.1:0-11490 GCF_000294595.1 Arthrobacter sp. TB 23
TGAACCGCTCTGGGTTTGATGGAGACTCGCGCTATTTGATTTCCGCCAGCTGAGCGTGGTCGGTTTGGTCAGCATAGAACATCTGCTCGAACTCCGCGGGTGGAACATCGCCGAGGTAGCCGTGGAGGCGTTGGGTGTTGTGCCAGTGGACCCAGCCGAGGGTCGCTAGCTCGAGGTCTTCGACCGTCTTCCACGGTCCGGGTCGGGCGGGGCCGCGGACGAGTTCGGTCTTGTAGTAGCCGTTCACCGTCTCCGCGAGGGCGTTGTCGTAGCTGTCACCGACGGTCCCGATCGAGGGTGTTGCGCCGATTTCCGCGAGACGTTCGCCGTAGCGGATCGACGTGAATTGACTGCCCGCATCGCTGTGGCATCGAAGATCCTCGTGGTGAGCACCACGACCCCAACGGGCCATTTCGATCGCGTCGAGAACCATTTCGGTGCGCATGTGCGACGCGCATCGCCACCCGACGATCATCCGGCTGAACACGTCAATGATGAAACAGACGTACCCGACGCCGGCCCATGTCGGGACGAAGGTCAGGTCGGTCACCCAGAGCCGGTTCGGGGCCGCCGCGGTGAACTCCCGCCGGACTAGATCCGGGTGCCGCGCCGCAGCCGGGTCAGCCCTGGTCGTTTTGACCCGCTTCGAGCGTGTCGCGCCCTCGATGCCGGCGGCGCGCATCAACCGGCCCGTCTGGTCGCGGCCGATGTCCATTCCGGCCCGGCACGCAGCTTTCCAAAGCTTACGGACCCCGTAGACGCGGTAGTTGTTCTCCCACAGGGCCACTAGATCGGGTATCAGAACCGCGTCGCTGACGGTACGCGCGGACGGTGCACGGTCCCTCGCGGCGTAGTACGTGCTCGGAGCCACCTGCAACAGGCTGCAGATGGGCTCGACTCCAAGCGGGCGACCCTCAACGACGTCGTTCTTGTTCGCGTCGATGAACGCGACTACTTCCGGTGTTGGCGGTCGAGCTCCGCCCCGAAGAAACTCGCAGCCCGTTTCAGGATTTCGTTCGCCCGACGCAGCTCCCGTACTTCTTGCTCAAGGTCCCGCATCCGGCCCGCATCCGCAGTACTCACACCGGCGACGTGCCCGTCATCGATGTCGGCTTGCTTGACCCACGACCGCACCGACTCAACCCCGTATCCGAGCTGAGTAGCCACCCGATGGACCGTCCCGTGCTCGGTCCCAAGCTCTGCCCGCAAGGTTCGAACCATCCGCACCGCTGCGGCTTTCTCCTCCGGCGAATACCGACGTGCCGTCGGCCTCCCAGTTCCCTGACTCTTTGCCATGACTCTATTCTCGATTCCAAGGTCAGAAGCCTCCAACAAACCCAGGGCGGTTCAGATCGAGTTCAACCGACCGAATGGCCCAAGAAGTCGAGTACCAGTGAACAACGGGTTCTAGAAAGTACCGACAACGCTGAGGAAATCAGCCCGCCGTCAAATATGCCCTCACACTATTGCGAAGCGCATCGGAGTGCTCGTAAATCTCGTCCAGTGAAGCAATAGGAATGCGCTGCTCTACCTTTTGATCGTCAAAGATGCCTAAGTACTTCTGGACCCGGTTAAAGTGGAGGCGAGCAATCGGCTTCCTATTGTTGTCATCCAAAAGCACTGCGAAGTAAGACTTCGCGTCTCGCTGAACCACGCGCACCGGCTTCACTTCATTGCAGACAATGGCCCGCACGATCTGGTATCCCTCAAGCTCTTCAAGTGTGGTTTCAACACCGGTATCGGTTAGATCATTCTCAACGACCTGCTCGCTCGTCACAGTAGCGGCAAGTGTTGAATCATTCGCCATCGGGTAGTTAGGCGATCCCAATGCGGTCTTCAGACGGTCATTGACTTGTTCATTGAGAAACTGTTTCGTCGCCTTCGTGACCAGCCCAGTGAACTGTTCACGCACCTTCTGTGTATACGCACCCTCATAGACCCGGGTGGTGAGCGACTTGATCCATTCGCTGTCCGGTTCTTTGAACTGGGCAGCCAAAGTCCGCTTGATCTGCCCAATGTACTTCAGCTCCCCTGCGGCACTGATAATCGAATCAAGATCGAAGATCTCCTTGGAAAGCTTCATCAACTCCGGGATCAAAGTCTCATCGATGTCATTGAGGTCGAGGACAAGAAATGGCTTTGAGTCCATCCGGTTAGGGGCATCCAAATCGGTGAAGAATTCGTAGACCTCCCCGTTGGTGAGAATCGCTATCCGGGCGTTTGTCACAGCAAAGTAGCGGTACAGCTGCGACGCGTGTTCGATCTTGATGGGTTCTTTGGACTTCTTGCATTCGATCAGAATCTGAACCGTGCCGCCATGCATGATCGCGTAATCAATCTTTTCGCCCTTCTTCACCCCGACATCTGCGGTGAATTCGGGGACTACCTCAAGCGGGTTAAAGACGTCATACCCAAGAATTGTCGAGATGAACGGCATGACAAATGCGTTCTTGGTAGCTTCCTCTGTTTCAATCTGAGACCTCTGCTGACGCACCTTTGCTGCCAATGCCGCCAGCCGTTCCGCAAAATCCACTATTCCCCCTGAATCGAAATGAATGATGCAACCCTAGTCGAACCTTCCGACAATTGGCGGATCACCACAACAACGGTATGTATGGCGAGCCAGCTATCGGCCGGGGCTGTTTCTACTTTTCGCGATTCGCTGAGACCGAGTTGAGCATCCGCCGGTCCCGCCAGGCACCGGCGGACCACAGAGCCCACACCACGAGGACCGGCTGAAAGAAGAGCCTCGTAAGACGGGCGGCGTCGGTATCCAAGCCGAAGGCGTCAACGCCGTCGACGTACTGGGCGATGTTGCCTGGGAAAACAGCCACGAAGAAAGCCGCGACGATCCAGCCAACGAGGACTCGCCAGCGCGGTAGGGAGATGAGCGCAGCCCCCAGAACCACCTCGACGATCCCGGACGCCACGACCACAAAGTCAGTATCAAGCGGCATCCATGCCGGCACCTGGGCCGCGAACTCGGCGCGGGCAAAAAACAGGTGCGCCATCCCGGCGAAGAGGAGGAACGCGCCAAGCAAGATTCGGGCGATGGTTCGGAGAAGAGACAAACGGGGAAGATCGGTCACTCAGCGAAGCCTAGCAGCGACAACCGGGGGCCGGGGCCGGATGGAACCCTGCCCCCCGGTCAATACTTACTGTCGTCCCTATGGTGCGCCGGGAAGCGACTCACAGACGATGCCGTCCTTGTCCTGGTCGAGCCGAGCCACGTCGCCGTAGTACGGGAAGTACTTCTCGTACCAGTTCTGCGCCTCCCGCCAGGTGCTGAAGTCACCGCAGTTCTTGGTATCTCCGGGATTCGCTGGCTTTGGCGCTGCGGTCGGCTTCGGTGCTGGCGCGGGAGCTGGTGCAGGCTTTGGGGTTGGTGCAGGCTTTGGTGCCGGAGTCAGCACAACCGGAGCCGGCTGGGTCACCGCTGCTGGTTGCCCGGCACATGTGCTCAACACATTTGCCATCGCATCGCGCTCCGCCTGAGTCACCCATAAGCCGTGGATTGCCTTGGTCGAGATCTGGCGGGAAACGTACGTGCAGCGATAGGAATTGTTCGGCGGAAGCCAGGTGGCGGCGTCGCCGTCGCCCTTTTGCCCGTTCGTCGGACCATCGGTGGCCTGCAGGTTAAGTGGATCGTTGGCGAAGATCAGCCGCTGATCGGCACTTAGCTGCTGTGCACCTTTCTGCCATGCATCGGAGAGCGCGACAACGTGATCAATCTGCACCTTGGTGCTGGTGGTGGTTCCGCGAACAAAGTTGATCACCATGGCGGTGTAGGGATCGTTCAGGACACCCGTTGCTACCTGACAAGTTCCGTAGGTGTAGGTGATGTTGGTGAGTTGGGCCTTCAACATGTCGTTGCGGGTGTCGCAGCCGTTGTTGTCGGTATCAAACCAGGATGGCCCGAAGTTATCGCGGTCGTACCCGGTTTTCGGAGCCCGGCCCTTGACCGGAATGGTTTGCAGCACCTGAAGTGCGGTGGACCCGTATTCGGCTGGACGGTTCAGCGGAAGCTCGGTTTTGGTGCGGTACATGAAGGCCGCCATGGCATCGCGCTTCACCGGCTGCAACGGAAGGAATCGACCGTCCGGCCAGCCGGTGGTGATGCCGGTGTTCGCTAGCCAGCTGATCTCTTTGTAGAACATGTTCTTGGTGGGGACGTCGCGGAACGCGGTTGTCCTGGAGGCGGTGAACGTTGGCTCGACGGAGAAACGGTAGAGGAAAGCGGCCATCGCGTCCCGGTTGACCGAGCTGAGGGGCTTGAAGGTGCGGTCCGGGTAGCCCGTGGTGATGCCCTCCGACGCAAGCCAATGAATCTCTTTGTAGAACTTTGTTCCCACCGGCACATCGGTAAACCACGACTGCTTGGGTGCCGTGTAAGCCGGTTCGCCGGCCAATCGGTAAAGAAAGGCAGCCATCGCGTCACGGGCTACCGACTGCAATGGTCGGAACGTGCCGTCCGGCCATCCGGTGGATATCTCCTGATCAGCCAGCCAGGTGATCTCGGTATAGAACTGGCTGGTGGACGGTACATCCCGGAACGTTGTCGCGGCGGTTGCCTGGGTCGGTGCGACGAGGGTGCCGGCGCCGATGACCAGCACCGCCAGCATCATGACGGCGGCTCTGATTGTTTTCACTTGTTCTCCATGGAGTGCTAACGCGGACGAATAGGTACAACGCGACACACAGGTAGAAGAACTTAAACGCCTGGACCCCAGCGCATGATGTCCCCCGGCTCATGCTCGTCAATGAAGCCTACGGTGGACCCTCCGATCTACTTCGAAACTTGGCTCAGCGTTCCATCAGGATTGCCGAAGGAAACACCGTCCACACGATGCCATCGGTAATGCTGAACCAGGAACAGCAGAAATCTCGGGGGAAGCAGTGCCATGGGGGCGATGGATCGTGACTGGTTTTATCAGGACAACAACACCAAATCGGGCTCTAGAACTACGCCCAGATCAGGAGCGGAACAAGGTATTCGGCGCGCACCCTCCGGCCGGGTCCCGCTCTGGGCGCTCGAAGAGTCGCTGAACCAACAGCTTCAGGAGTACTCCCCCAACCATCGGTCGCGCAGCCGGAAAGCGGGACGTATCCGCAGGCAACGACGCCGGGCGTCCGGCCGCGGACTGAGACTCGGCACGTTTGGGGTAATTGCCCTTGTTGTTGGCCTGTACCTGACTCCGACCGTCTTCGACCGTTATATCCTTGCCGTTGCGCTCCCCCACCTTCCGGGGTCGCCTGTTCCACCCCGCGGCGTCGACGCCTCGGATGTCCCGCTAGGCCTTCCTCCGGCGACCAACGGATCCACGTCATTTGCGCTGCACGAATCACCCGACAGCTCTCAAGACTTTGTAGCCTACGACCCGTGTCGACCGGTTCATTATGTGGTCCGGCCAGACTTCGCCCCGCTTGGCAGCGACGGACTGATTGAGGAAGCCGTCGCCGAAATATCGGCTGCCACTGGACTAACGTTCGTTTACCGAGGTACCACCACAGAGGCGCCCAGCGAGGACCGGGAGACCTACCAGCCTGATCGCTACGGCAAACGATGGGCACCCATCCTGATCACGTGGACCAGCCCGGCGGAGATCCCTGGCCTGGAAGGGGACGTCGCCGGTCTCGGCGGCAGCCCCTACGCTCATACTCCTGGCAAGCCCTTTGTCTATGTCGCTGGCCAGGTCCAGCTCGACGCGCCTGACCTTACCAACATCATTCAATACCCGGATGGTCGCGATCAGGTGCGAGCCATCATCGTGCACGAACTCGCTCACGTCGTCGGGCTCGACCACATCGATGATCCAACCCAGCTCATGCACGAGGGAAACAACGGCCTCACCACCCTGGGCGACGGCGATCGAGCGGGCCTCGCACTACTCGGCACCGGGCCCTGCGTCCCCCAGCTGTAGGCATCATGGATCAGATCTTCCGGGAAGAGCTGAATCAGCCACGGATCGAGTCAATGATGAACAGCAGCGGGGAACCCGCGACAAGACGAACTCTGGCGCGTACAATATTACGTACGTAAGGAGAATTGCTATGAAGACCATGACCTACTCAGAATCACGTGCCAACTACGCCGCAACCCTAGATGCAGTCCTCGACGACCGCGAAGAAGTGGTGATCACCCGCGCGGGGAAGGAGCCGGTAGTCATCGTTTCCCTTGAGGACTATCAGTCACTGAAGGAAACTGCATACTTGCTCCGCAGCCCGGAGAATGCCCGCCGACTCCTTGGTGCCATCGAGAACCTTGAGCGAGGCGATGGGATCGCCCGCGAGCTTGCCGAATGACCTTGCTCTGGGACGAGCGGGCATGGGAAGACTATGTCTGGTGGCAAACCGAAGACCGCAGAATCTTGAAGCGGATCAACGTCCTCATCCAGGACATCCAGCGGAACGAGAACGAGGGCATGGGTAAGCCCGACCCACTCAAGGACGGATTTCAGGGGTATTGGTCCCGTCGGATCACTGACGAGCACCGCCTGGTTTACAAGGTGGTCGTGGACGAGATCCGCATCGCCCAGTGCCGCTATCACTACAGCAGATAGCGCACAGCACGAGGTACCCCTTAAAACAGCAGTGGCCGGGAGACTCGGAGATTAGCCCGAGCCGCCCGGCCACCGGTGAAAGACCTCGCTAGATCAGCCGAGGATCGCGTTGGCGATGAACAGCAGCGGGATCGAACCGACCCAGACCGCCGTCGTAATGCCAGACCAGCCCTTGAGAGCTGCGACGCCGTCGAGGCCGGCGAAGCGGGTGACTACCCAGAAGTAGGAGTCGTTGAAGTAGCTGAACACCATCGAACCGGCCGTGCAAGCCAGCGCCGCAACGATCGGATCGATACCGAGTGAACCGACCAGCGGCGCGGTCACTGACGCCGCCGTGATCATCGCGACCGTGCCCGAACCCTGAGCAATACGCACCAGCGTGGCGATCAGGAACGGCACCAGGAACGCCGGCAGCGGAGTACTAGCGATTGCCTCGGCAAGGGCATCGCCCACACCCGAGCTACGCAGCACCTGACCGAGTGCCCCACCGGCACCGGTGATGAGAAGAATCAGACCAGCCGAGGCTGCAGCCTCACCGAACCAGCCCTGCACCTTCGAACGCGGGGTCCAGCGTGGCAGCAGCACGTAGACGGCCAGGATGACGCCGATCACCAGTGCAACAACCGGGTTACCGATAAAGGCGAGGGGAACAACCCATGATGACGGCGTGTATTCCCCGGTGCCCACAACGCCCTGGTTGTTCTGATCAATCGCACCGCTCACGGTGTTCATGATGATGAGCAGCAGTGGAACCAGCAGCGGCAGCGACGCAACGAACGCGCCTACCCGGTGAGGCTTGGCGCCCGCAGGAGGAGTGCCGAGGGTGGTGTTGTCGATGTCCATCGACGGAGCATCGTCATCGGTGCCGGCGCCGCCGTCGTGGTCGACAACAGCGGTGCCGCCGCTACGACGTCCGGTCCTGGCGTGAGCAGTGCCGTAGACGGCCTCGCGTACGTCGGCGTTCATGGCTGGCTCGATCTTCGGGCCAATCCACTGGGCGTAGAAGACGACGATCGGCAGCAGCAGGACGGTGAACGCGAGACCCGCAAGGATCAAGGCACCGAGGTCGGCGCCCAGGATGCCGGCGACGGCGAGCGGGCCGGGAGTCGGAGGCACCAGGTGGTGGGTCAGCGTCATGCCGCAGCCGAGGGCCAGCGCGAGGGTGATGTACCCGGCGCGCTTGACCCGTGCAATCGAGCGGGCCAGCGGGTTCATGATGACGTAGCCGGAGTCGCAGAACACCGGGATGGACACCAGCGCGCCCACGCTACCCAGGGCCCAGGGCTCGCGGCCCTTGCCGAAGAGCTTCAGGAAGGCCATGGCCAGCGAGTTGGCGGCCCCCGACACTTCGAGAATCTTTCCGATCCCAACGCCCAGGCCAATCACGATGCCGATCGATGCCAGGGTATTGCCGAATCCGGTTGTAATCGCCGAAACGATATCCAGCGGCGCCTGGCCAGCAACAATGCCGGTCACCAGCGCAGCGATCAAGAGTGCTACAAACGCATCGAGCCGGGTCTTCAGCACCAAAACAATGATGGTGGCGATACCCAGGACGAGCGCCAAAAGAAGTTGTATATCCACGTACTGCTCCTCGGTCACTGAGCAGGCCTCGTTGCCACCTCAGGGGTTCACACCGGCCCGGTCGATTCTTTTGACGGGCACTGTGCTGCCTGTCACAATAGCATCAGACATAAGACATCTGACAAGTGCCTGTGACGAAGACCCAGTGACGAAAGTGCGGACTAGTGATACTCGAAGAAGAGTTGCTCAGCGGCTACCCAGCTGTCCAGGCCATCAAGCCGGAGGTGATCGCTGCCGCCGTACAGGCGTCCGGACGGATCCTGGTGGTGCTCGACGACGACCCGACCGGCACCCAGTCCGTCGCCGACCTGCCGGTCCTCACCTCCTGGGAGCCGAGCGATTTCACGTGGGCCTTCGCCCAGCGCATCGGCGGGGCACCGGCACCAGCGGTCTACGTCCTCACCAACACCCGCAGTCTCGACCCGGAAACCACCGCGTCGCGCAACCGGGAAATTGTCACCAATTCCCTCGACGCCGCCACGGCCGCCGGAGTCACCATCGGGTTTGTCAGCCGCAGCGACTCGACCCTCCGCGGTCACTTCCCGCTCGAGACCGATGTCATCGCCGCCACCCTGCTCTCGCTCGCGGGCACCGAGACCGACGGCGTCGTGATGGTTCCAGCCTTTCCCGACGCCGGTCGCGTCACCATCGGCAGCGTCCACTACCTGCGCGGGAACGACGGCGCGCTCACTCCCGTGGCTGACACCGAGTTCGCCCAGGATGCCACCTTCGGGTTCACGTCCTCGGACCTGGGTGACTACGTGGCCGAGAAGACTGGCGGTTCCGCCAGCAGCGTCATCCGGCTGGATCTGTCGACCATCCGCGGCGGCTCGCAGGGCATTGCCGATGCCCTCGATCAGGCGGCCGACGCCGTCCCGATCGTCGTCGATGCCGTCACCGAGGATGACCTTCGTGCCCTGGCCCTGGGTCTCGAGGAAGCCGAACGCCGGGGCAAGAAGCTGCTCTACCGCGTGGGGCCACCCTTTGTTAGGGCTCGGATTGGCCAGAAAGAGCGTCCACCGTTGACGGCGGAGGAAGTCTTCGCCGACCTGGACGCCCCGAACTCGGGCGGGCTCATTGTGGTGGGCTCCCATGTGGGGCTGACCACCCGGCAGCTGGATGCACTGGTGGCCCGGCGACCCGAGGCCCGCCTCGTTGAGCTCGACGTCGAAGCCGTCCTCGATCCCGAACGCCGGGATGCCGGAGTAGCCGAGGCGGTGCGCGCCGTCGTCGTCGGGCTCCCCCACGGCGAAGTCATCCTGCACACCAGCCGCCGCCTGATCCGCTCCGACGATCCAGAGCAGAGCCTCCAGTTCGCCCGCACCATTTCGCAGGCAATAGTCGACGCCGTCCGCACGACCATTGAGACGGCTCCCGTGAGGTTTGTGATCGCCAAGGGCGGGATCACCTCCTCCGACGTCGCCGCCCACGGGCTGTCGATCCGTCACGCTCTGGTGCGCGGGCCAATGCTGCCGGGCATCGTCTCCCTCTGGCAGCCGGCCGACGGCCCGGCTCGTTCTATACCGTTCGTGGTCTTCGCCGGCAACGTGGGCACCGATGACTCCCTCGCTGACGTGGTGGACATCCTCCGCTCGCCCGTTACTGCGTCCCCCACTACGACTGGAACACCCGATGACGCCTAACACCTCGCAGACTGCCAATAACGACCAGACTGGGGTCGCCGTCCTGGGCCTCGGTGCCATGGGCCTGCCGATGGCAACCCGGCTCGCAGGCGCCTTCACTGTCACCGGGTATGACCCGATGCCAGCCTCACGGGAACGGGCCGAAGCGACCGGGCTGACCTGTGCCACGACGGCCGCCGACGCCGTCAGCGGCGCCGGGCTGGTTCTACTCGCGGTCCGCGACGCCGCCCAGGTGGAAGGTGTCCTCTTCGGTGAGGACGGCATTGCCCCGGCACTGACACCGGGCGCCGTCGTCGTCATGACCAGCACCGTGGGGATAGACGCCGTCGCCTCCTGGACCGAGCGGCTCAGCGCACTGGGGGTGGCCCTGGTCGACGCACCCTTATCCGGCGGCCCGGTACGAGCCGGCGAAGGCGACCTGCTGATCGTGGTGGGCGCCGACCCCGCCGCCTTGGAGACAGCGCGGCCGGTGCTGGAGCGACTTGCTTCCACGCTGACCGTGGTGGGGAACAAAGCCGGCGACGGGCAAGCCATGAAGACCGTGAACCAGCTGCTCTGTGGTGTGCACATTGCCGCAGCCGCCGAGGCGTTGGCTCTCGCCGATGCGCTCGGACTGGACCAGCAGCAGGCGCTGGCCGCACTGGAGACCGGGGCGGCGTCGTCGTTCATGCTCTCGAACCGCGGTCCGCGCATGGTGCAGGGGTACGACGGCGACGCCGACGTACTAAGCCGGCTGGACATCTTCGTGAAGGACCTCGGCATCGTCGGCAAGGCCGCACGGACTGCGGGACTCGCGGCGCCGGTGGCTTCGGCCGCCGAGCAGCTGTTCCTACTGGGCCAGACGCAGGGGTTGGGTACCGCCGATGATTCAGCAGTGATCAAAGTGGTGGCACCCCGGCGCAGGACCGTTGGAGGGGATACAGATGGCACGGAAGCCACTCGCTGAGTCGGTGTTTGATGACCTCCTCGAACAGATCATCGACGGCACCTTTCCACCCGGCTCCGCGCTGCCCCCGGAAAACGATCTGGCCGCTTCCCTCGATGTGAGCCGGCTGACGGTGCGCGAGGCGCTCAAGCAGCTCCAGGCGCAGCACATCGTGCAGATCAAACGGGGCCTCGGCACCTACGTGAATCCGGCGGCACAGTGGACCGATCTGCAGGCAATCGTCAGGTACGCATCGACCACCGCCGACTCCCCCGACATCTCGCTGCGGCTCCTCGAAATCCGGCGAATGGTGGAAACGGGTGCCGCCGAACTGGCCGCCCTGCACGCCACCGATGAGGACCTCGCGCGAATAGAGGAAGCCAACGTCGCGTTGCAGGCAGCGCATGAGGCGAAGGACCTTGAAGCTGTGACAGCCACCGACCTTGCGTTTCATGAGGCGATCTTCCGCGCCTCGGCGAATCCCTTTGTGCCGGTGATCCTCGGACCGCTCAGCCAGCTGCTGTACACGATGCGACGTGAAACGTCGTCGTTCCACGAGGTGCAGCAGCACGCCATCGAGCACCACCGCCTGGTGCTTGACGCGATCCGCACCCGCAACCCCGAGGTGGCACGCAGGGCGATGCAGGCCCACATCAACCAGACGTACGACGACTACGAGCACTTCATTCACCCAGAAAAACAACAGCAGGAGACCACATGACCTTCCCGACAGAACGCACAGCAGTCCTCACCGGCGCAGCCTCGGCCCGCGGCATCG
>NZ_ALPM01000032.1:0-10081 GCF_000294595.1 Arthrobacter sp. TB 23
GACCGGCTGGCCCGCGACGGCTGGTCCATCGCGATCCTGGACATCGACGGCGCCGCAGCCGAAGAAGCCGCTGCGGACATTGCCCAGCGCCACGGTGTGCAGACGGTCGGCGTCGCCGCCGACGTGTCGGACGAGGCCTCGGTTGACGCGGCTCTGACCACTGTTGAGGCTTCGGTGCCGCCCATCGTCGCGCTGGTCAACCTGGCCGGGATCAGCTCCCCCACCGAGTTCATGCAGGAAACCAAGGCGGCCTGGGACCGGGTGTTCGCCGTCAACATGACCGGCACGTTCCTGGTCACACAGCGCGCTCTGCACGGGATGATCGAGCGCAAGCTTGGCCGCGTGGTCAGCATTTCCTCCATCTCGGCGCAGCGTGGCGGCGGCACCTACTCGAAGGTGGCCTACAGCGCGTCGAAGGCCGGCATCATCGGCTTCACCCGGGCGCTGGCCCGCGAAATGGGCGAGCACGGCATCACCGTCAACGCTGTGGCTCCCGGCCCGGTGGACACCGACATCATGGGCGGCACCCTCACCGAGGAACGCAAGCAGGACATGTCCAAGGACATCCTGATGGGCCGGGTCGGCACTGTCGACGACATCGCCGCCCTGATCTGCTTCCTGGTGGGCCCCGACGCCGGTTACATCACGGCCGCCACCTACGACATCAACGGTGGGCTGCAGATCTCCTAGCTGCACTGGCGGGGCGGGTCAATCGTCCGTAGCCGAGCGCACCTCGGCTGCGGTGTCATCGGGGACATTGTCGGCACCCACATCGTCGGCGGCGTCGTTGTGGTCGTTGTCGTCTTTGTCCCCGGTTGTCGGCTGTGAGTGCCGGGCGCCCGCCTCGTCTGGGGTGACGTTCTCGGCCAGTCCCAGTGCACGCCGGGCATCATCGTCACTGAGACCGAAAAGCGTCTTGACGTGCAAGTCGCGCTGCGGGAACGGAATTTCGATCCCATGCGCCTGCAGGGCGGAGTGCAGCGCCCAGTTATACGCCGCCGTCACGGCCACCGGTTTCTTGGTGGCCTCGGGGTTGAGCCAGACGACAAGTTCAAAGTTCAGCGAGCTCGTATCGAACTTGCTGAGCCAGACTTGCGGCCGCTGGGGGCCGTCGAGGTGAAGGGTGAAAGGCACAGCTGCGGCAGCTTCCAGGGCCGCCTTCTTCACCACGTTCTTTTCCGTCCCGTAGGCAACCCCAAAGGGCACGCGAAGCCGCCGCAGCACGTCACGGTGAGTCCAGTTCACCACCCGGCCGGAGACAAACTCGGAGTTCGGAACCAGGATGTCAATGTTGTCGTTGGTGACGATCGTCGTCGCCCGGATCTTGATGTCGCGCACCTCGCCGGTCACGCCGGACTCGAGTTCCACAAAATCGCCGATCTTCAGCGACTTATCGAGCAGCAGCACCACGCCCGAAATGAAGTTGCTGAACAATGCCTGTAGCCCAAAACCGAGGCCCACCCCCAGAGCACCAGCCAACACGGCGAAGTCACTCAGCGGCACCCCGAGTGCCGAAATCGCCAGGAAAAAGCCGATCACCAGAACGGTGTAGGCAACCAGTCTCGACAGGGTGTACCAGGTTGAGAGATGGGTGCTCTGCTGGGTACGGGAGCGACGCAAAATGATTCTGCGCAGCACGAACGCCGTCACACCAGCCGCAACCAGGATGCCGACAGCGGTCAGCACATCGATCAGGCTAATCGACGTGCCAAAAACTGCGACCGCGGCACTGGTTTGCTGATGACCCATCTGCTGAGCCAAGCACAGCATGCTTCGATGCCACGAAGGCGCGCCGAGACGACCCGGGCGGCAAGCCCAGTCAGTGATCTGTTGCCCACAGCCAGACCAACAGACCGCCTACCCTGTCTATCGTTGAGGTGCGTACAATAATCCTGCTGTCATCAGCCAGATGAAGGAGTGTTCACCTGATACGGGCCATCAGTTACAACCTGCGCGAACACAAGGCCAGCGATGAGTTGGAGGACCTTGTCCAGCGGTACGCAGTCGATCTGCTGTGCCTTCAGGAGTGCGATGCCTCCGACCTGCCAGCAACTGTGGGCGACCTGCAGCTGGCGATTGCCACGCGGGAAAACCGGCTCGGGCTTGCCCTCTACTATCGGGAGGAGCGCTTCACAGCGGTTCATACCAGGGCCATGATGCTGAAAAAGTCGCTTCACGACCGCGTGCTCGCTCCCGCACATGAGCGACTGATCGGCCTCCAGCTGATCGAAAACCAGACCAATCAGGGCCTCGTGGTCGGATCCTTCCACGCTGCTCCGCTGACGGCGTCGAATTCGTTGCGCCGCAAACAGATCCACGCCTCGCACGCCGAGCTCCTCGGGATGGGCACTGGAGTAGCGACCCTCATGCTGGGCGATTTCAACTACCCGTTCTTCACGCAGCGTCTCACCAGGCATATGAAGGACTCCGGATACGACCTGTCGCTCAGCGATCTAAGGACCTACACCCGTTACCGAGTCTTCCGGGGGCACTTCGATTTCGCGACCTCCCGCGGGCTGGACATCCAGAGCGTTGAGACCCTGCCGCGCGGCGCTTCAGACCACCTCCCCATCCTGGTCCGGGCCGAGTACAGCCCGGCGAATAGCCAGGCCTCGGCCGTAGCCTAGGCGAACTACGCCGCAGCGCGACACCCACCCGCGCTTCATTGACCCGCCGGGCCTGGTCAGAACCTCCCATTGGGTTCGGGGCAGTGGCATCCTTCCGGCGCACAGGCGGGGGCATTCGGCGCAGCTACATTGACCCGCCCCGTGAGACCCCCTAGGATTTTATCCAATCAGCAGAAGTGTTCTTCCACGATGCGAATAATCGCACCGTCATTGATCACCGCTGATCCGTACAACAAAGGGGTTTTACGCCAATGTCACTGCACACCAGCTCCACATCAGCCGTCCTGGCCGGGGCACGGTCAGCTTCCCTATCCGAAGCAGACCGGCGCGATGCGAGTACCGACCGCTCCGGCTACGTTTCGCAGTCCTTGCCGGACGGGGTTGTCTTCGCCGAGACCACCGACGACGTCGTTTCCACCCTCCGGCTGGCCGCCGCCCACCGTACCCCGATCGTCACCCGTGGTGCTGGCACCGGGCTGGCCGCCGGTGCCTCCGCACGGTCCGGCGAAGTGGTCCTCGACGTGTCCCGGATGAACAAAATCCTGCGCATCGACCCGGTAGAGCAGCTCGCCGTCGTCGAACCCGGAGTCCTGAACGCCGATCTGAACGCCGCCGTCGGAGAATACGGGCTGTTTTACGCGCCGGATCCGGCCAGCACATCCATCTGCTCGATCGGCGGCAACGTCGCCACCAACGCCGGTGGCATGCGGTGCGCAAAATACGGTGTCACCCGGGACGCGGTGCTGTCACTGAACGTGGTCCTCGCCGATGGCCGTCAGCTCCGGACCGGCCGCGAAACCATGAAAGGCGTTTCCGGATATGACCTCAACGCATTGATCGTCGGCTCCGAGGGGACGCTCGGCGTCGTCACCGAGGCGACGCTGCGGCTCCGTCCACTTCCGGTGGCGACGGCGACGGTCGCGGCCTTTTTCCCGGACTTCGCCACCGCGGCGCAGGCGGCATCGGCGGTCATCGCGTCCCGGATTCAGCCGTCCATGCTGGAGCTGATCGACGGTCAGACGCTCGAGGCGATCGATATGGCGATGGGCACCACCTACCGGTCGCAGGGCGGAGCGTTCCTGCTGGCGCAAACCGACGGGTACGGCGCCCACCTGGAACAGGATGTGCTGATCGAGGCCATCAGGCCGTTCGCCACCTCGATCGAGAAAGCGAAGGACGACGAACACGCCGCGGAACTCATCACCGCCCGCCGGGAGGCCATTCCCTGCCTGGAGAAACTGGGCCGGGTGTCGATTGGCGATATCGGCGTCCCGCGGGGCCGGCTGGCCGAGGTGGCGGTCGGGTTGAAGGACATCTCAGAGCGCACCGGGGTGCGGATCTACTCGGTGGTCCACGCGTCGGACGGCAACCTGCACCCCATGCTGGTCCTGAATCCCGAGGACTCAGTCACCGAGGGGCCGGCGAAGGTCGCCCTCGGCGAGATGTTCTACCTGGCGAAGAGCCTCGGCGGCACCCTGACCGGCGAGCACGGCATCGGGCTGCTCAAGCGTGACTGGCTGCTGCCTGAACTGGGCGAGGTATCCCTCGACGTGATGCGGTCCATCAAGGACGCTATCGACCCGCACGGACTCCTCAACCCCGGCAAGGCCATCTAGGTCTTTCGCGAGGGGCGGTCCGGTTACCCGGGCCGCCCCTCTTTTTTGTGCGCTTTTTTCTGGTGCGGGCCAGCCCGGGTGTCGAAGACGAACAGGCTGGCCCGCAGAGAAGTGCCGTGGCCGCACAAGAGTGGTCGCCCAACAGCAATCCTGCGGGTTGACCACTCTTCCGTGGACGCCGTGCGGTTCGTGCACTTCTTTGTAACGAGCGAAGGGGCGGCATCCGGGTTCTGTGGATGCCGCCCCTTCGTTGGTCGTGTCTAGGCCCTGCGGAGTGACCTAGACACGCCGGTGTGGCTTAGAGCCGATCCCGGTTGTCGACGTCGTCATCCCCCGGTGCCGAATCGCGCCCAGTCGAACCGCGGGTGGTCGAACCGCGCCCGGTCGAACGGCGGGTGGTCGAACCGCTACCGGTCGCCGCACCAGCACTATTGACAGAACCATCACCATTCACGGATCCACCGCCGACCAGCGACAGCGCATCCTTGCCCTGGAAGCGCATCATCCATCGGGCCAGGAAGACCAGCCCGATCAGCAGGGCCGCCAGCACAAAGGTGCCGAGGTTCAGGCCCAGACCGAAGATGAACAGCGACGCCACAGCTCCCGCCGCCACACAGTAGTACAGGGTCACGAGGATCGTCTTGCGGAGCAGGTCACCCTCCCGGCCCAGCAGGCCAACGGTCGCGGAGGCCGCAACGATGTTGTGGATCGCAATCGGGTTACCACCGGCACCACCCACCGCCTGTGCAGCGACAACCTGCTCAGGCGGAACACCGATTGCCACACCGGTGGAGAACTGGAACTGGGCGAAGGTCAGGTTCGACACGGTGTTCGACCCGGCAACAAACGCCCCCAGCGCGCCGATGAACGGCGCGATGACCGGCCAGGAGACACCGGAAATGGCTGCGGCGCCCTCGGCCAGGGTGACCGGCATGCTTGAGAGGCCCGAGTCGTTGAGGTCCGGACCAGACTGGATCAGCACCCGCACCAGCGGGACGGCGAACAGCAGGGCGACGGCGGTGCCAGCCAACTGCTTTCCTGACACCTTCAGCGTCTGGGCAATCTGCTTCCCGCTCATCCGGTGAATCAGGTAACCGAAGATGGCGGCGAGGATCATCAGGAACGCCGGCGAGTAGAACGGCTGCACATTGGTGGTGATGCTCGTGCCGAGGATGTTCTCAAAGGGAATCTGAATTCCGGTCAGGAACTCCTTCAGCGGAGCGATCACCCGGGTGCCTACCAGCAGGACCGCCATCAACACGTAGGGCGACCAGGCGCTGATGATGCTCATGTGGGTCCGGACGTCAGTTGCCTCGGACGGTTCGATGGTGCCCATCCAGCGGTCGGACCAGGAGGAGCGCGGCCCGAAGTCGAAGGTGTCCTTCGGCATCAGGAAGCCCTTGCTGGAGGTGAACATGACCAGCATCAGCCCGATCAGTCCGCCGAACAGGGACGGGAACTCCGGTCCGAGGAAACGTGCAACGGTCACATACGGGATGGTCATCGCGAGCGACGCGTAAATGGCGAACGGCCAGACGGCCAGGCCGTCGCGGAAACGCCGCTCCGGGCCAAAGAAACCGGTGAGCATGCAGACCAGGATCAGCGGGATCAGGATTCCGACAATCGCGTGGATTGCAGCCACCTGGAAACCGATGTTCGAGACGTACTCTGGCATGGTCAACCCGAGGACGGCGATACGCTCGCCCACTGCCGGGTCTCCGCCCAGCCCGTTGGTCACACCGACCAGGATGGGCGTACCGACGGCGCCGAAGCTCACCGGCGTGCTCTGGATGATCAGACCCACCATGACGGCTGCCATCGCCGGGAAGCCCATGGCCAGCAACAACGGGGCGACGACGGCGGCCGGCGTACCGAAGCCCGACGCACCCTCGATGAAGCTGCCGAACAGCCAGCCGATGATGATGGCCTGCACCCGGCGGTCGGCCGAGATGTTGTTGAAGCCCGCCCTGATGGTCGCCATGGCGCCACCGATGGTGAGCGTCGAGAGCAACAGCAGCGCACCGAAGACGATATAGAGCAGGGTCGCGGCGACGATCAACCCTTCGAGCGACGCCGCGAGAATGCCCGTGAAATCCATCTCCCAAACAAGCAGCGCCACGAGCACCACTAAAACGTAGCCGACCGGCATGGCGTATTTCGCTGGCCAGCGGAACCCCGCCAGCAATACCCCCACTACCAGGATCGGCGCCAACGCCAACAAACTAAGCACCGCAAGATTGTCCATAAACCAGTCCCCTTTGACTGAGGCTACCGAATGACTCCACGACTATGAACGCCACCGACCGCGCGTTTCACACGACGAAGCACTTCCACATTGTGGAATAAGATTTCTACCAACGAATAAGACCTTAGGTCTGACCACAGGAACAGTCAATGGGTGGCTGGCAGATTGGGCCCATCTGCGGGTGTGGTGCGACGAGCGGTCGTCCGGCTAGTCGCCGTCGGATATCTGCCGCAGGTGCTCGCGTCAGCGGCCGATGGCTCGTGGACCGGCGCGATGATTAACATGGTCCTTATGGAAGAGGAACTGAAGCGCGACCTCGCAGCGCACCGCGGCCTCGACCAAACCGACTCAACCTCAAAGGTGACCGCCTCATGACCTCCCACGACCACCAGCCGCACGACACCCCCGAGCAGGCGTTCACCGAATACGACCAGACGTACTGGGACGCGTTCTACAACGATCGGCCCTCCGTCTGGAGCGGACAGCCCAACGCGCAACTTGTCACCGAGGTGGCCGACCTGACGCCTGGAACTGCGCTCGACGTCGGCTGCGGAGAAGGCGCAGACGCCATCTGGCTCGCCCGCCAGGGGTGGACCGTGACCGCCGTCGACATCTCCCAGGTGGCCCTGACCCGGGGTGCCGAGAATGCTGCAACCGATCCGGCCTCGGCCGCTCGGATCACCTGGACCCGCCAGAACCTTCTGGAGTGGGCTCCCCCGGAGTCCTCTTTCGATCTCGTCTCGGCCCAGTTCATGCACCTGCCGAAGGAAGAACGTGAACCGTTGTTTACCCGGTTGGCGGCCGCCGTCGCGCCCGGCGGCACGCTGTTGATTGTGGGCCACCACCCGACGGACATGGAATCCGGCGCGCACCGGCCTCCCCGCTCCGACCTCTTCTACACCGCCGAGGAGATTGGTTTGCTCCTGGTTCCGGGGCAGTGGGACATCGTGACCGAGTCGCGGGAACGGGTGCAGACCCACGACGGCGAGGCCCTGACCATCCACGATGCGGTGCTGCGCGCCCGCCGGAGGTCCTGACCGGTTTCGGCTTCCGGGGAAGAAACTGGCTCCGGGATGCCTTATAGAAGGAGAGCTGTCCGCAGCACCACACCCCCCACCGAAGGAATTCCATGACGTATCAAACAAACACGCCGGTTGCAGCAACCGCCGCGCAGACCATCTTCCGGGTAGCCCTTGGCGGCGTCCTCGTCGCCCACGGTTCACAGAAACTGTTCGGCTGGTTCGGCGGCGGAGGCATCGACGGAACCAGTAAGGGCATGGACGCCATGGGTTTCCGCCCGGCAAAGACCAGCGCCGTCCTTGCCGGATTGGGTGAGGCTGGCGCGGGTCTGGCACTCGCCGTCGGGCTCGGCACCCCGGCTGCCGGTGCTGCTGCCGCGACGACCATGGGTGTCGCGGCAAGCGTCCACACGCCAAACGGTTTCTTCGCGACAGAGGGAGGCTTCGAATACCCGGCCGTGCTGGGACTCGCTGCCACCTCATTCGCTATCGCGGGCGCCGGCGCTGTGTCCCTGGACTCGGTTACCGGCCACGTCCTCGACCGGCCCTGGATGCGTGCCACCGCGCTGGCCGCGATCCCCGTTGCGATCGGTGTTCAGCTCTACCGCCGCCGGAAGACCCTGGCAGCCGACGCCGCGTCAGCGTCGGACGCCACCCCGGCAGCCGAAGGCTCAACCGACCCAGCCTAAACAGCCACACCATCGCGTTGGCCGTGCCCCGGACGTTCGGTGCACGGCCAACGCCGTTAAGGCTGGTGGCACAATGAGTGCCATGACGGCAATCATGCTCGGCTGGAATCCCGATCTGCGGGAGGGGTGGCAGTTCGCCTACTCCGCGGTGCAGGATGCCGTGCACGACGCCGGATTCGCTTCCGTTCGGTGGCCGGCCGTCGTTCCCCCCGTTCCCCCTGGCTCTGATGTCTGGCTGGTTCTGCAGGGCGCCAACGAGCGGGGCCTGTTCGGTCACGGGACTGTCGTCACGACGCCCGACGACGGCGGACTCCTCGACGTCGACCTCCTCCTCCCCCGCGGCGAACACATCCCCGAGGCAGTGCTGTTCGGCCGCGTGCCGGGCCTCCCCTTCGACGATGGCGCGGCCGTTCTCACCGTCGACCATGAACAGCTCCTCCGGGCCGTGTGGGCCGACTATGCGCCGTCGTCGGAGAATCATCCCGTCGACCCGACCGCTGGCACACTTCCCGCCAGCGCCCTGCTGCGAAGCCGCGTCAACCGCTACGAGCACGACCCCGAAGCTCACCGTCAAAGCATCGCCCACCATGGCAGCAGCTGTGCCGTCTGCCACTTCAACTTCGAGGAGACCTACGGCACCCTTGGTGCTGGCTTCATCCAGGTCCACCACATCGTGCCCGGCCCGCAACTGACCGCCGACTATGTGCTGGATCCATTGACCGATCTGGTCCCAATGTGCGCCAACTGCCATGCAATGGCGCATCGCCGGGCACCTAATCCCTATTCGCCAGCCGAGCTTCGCCGGCTGATTCGCCCGTCGAGCCACCTGGAGGGGTCCGTCGTGGACCCCGTAGAGCAGCGCGCTCAGGAAGATGCCGCCCGGATCCTCAGGTCCTCTTCCGGACCAGTGGAGAAGAACCCTGACCCGAACTTGTCGGTCTAAGGCACACCCACGCATGGACCAGCCGCCGGAGGGCGCTCCGTCTCGTTCAATAGCTACTTCATGCGCAACATAGCGCCTGCATCCTCCCTTTTCGATCTTTCGATGCACGTAAGCATCTGAGGGATTCACGTATTTGAGCGGGCTGACCGAGATAGCTGCGTAAGTCAGACAAGCAATATCGCCACCCAAGGTGACACCGATTCACACCACAATAATGTCAGCGTTTGCATACCGGTTCAACATCACTCTGAGGCAAGGGTCACCGGCTTCTTATTCTCTGGCGGGGGGCTACAGAACGGCATGTATGGTTCTTCGTCAAGCATTGCGAATAAAGATCGAGGGACAAACTCCTCACAATCTATCGATTTCTGCCGATATAAGTAAGTGAAGAAGTGGGCAACGGGCGGTAATCTAGACAACGTCGATCCGCTCGGTCTACACAATTTCGCAACAACACAATAGGGGACAAATGAATATTTGGGGAGCTACTCGGCCCGCACGGAAGGCCGCTATCGCTTTGCTTACTGCGAGCATGCTAGCCGTATCGACTTTGTCTCCTGGGGTTGGGAACGCACGAGCCTTCGTGCCCCTCAATAGTGCTCCCGCCGCTGACACGAGTGCGCCAGTCCTCGTGAGCTCTTCAGTCGATAAGACCGAATTCAACCTCAACGATGGTCCCGCCACCTTCACCATCAAAGTGCGGATCACCGACGCAACCGGAGTGAAGACCCCAACCCTCACCGTGTCCCACTCAGATACCAGCCAGTCCCACGGATTCGGCTCGATGACCCTGGTTTCCGGCACTTCCAAAGACGGAACATACGAACGCACAGTGACCATTCCCCAAGGCTCAGCACCAGGGCAATGGGAAGTTCTCCTCTTCCCACTCGGGGACACCCTCGGCAACAGTGGCAGCTTCCGCACCCTCGAAACCATCACCAT
>NZ_ALPM01000033.1:0-4025 GCF_000294595.1 Arthrobacter sp. TB 23
TGAACCGCTCTGGGTTTGATGGAGACTCGCGCTATTTGATTTCCGCCAGCTGAGCGTGGTCGGTTTGGTCAGCATAGAACATCTGCTCGAACTCCGCGGGTGGAACATCGCCGAGGTAGCCGTGGAGGCGTTGGGTGTTGTGCCAGTGGACCCAGCCGAGGGTCGCTAGCTCGAGGTCTTCGACCGTCTTCCACGGTCCGGGTCGGGCGGGGCCGCGGACGAGTTCGGTCTTGTAGTAGCCGTTCACCGTCTCCGCGAGGGCGTTGTCGTAGCTGTCACCGACGGTCCCGATCGAGGGTGTTGCGCCGATTTCCGCGAGACGTTCGCCGTAGCGGATCGACGTGAATTGACTGCCCGCATCGCTGTGGCATCGAAGATCCTCGTGGTGAGCACCACGACCCCAACGGGCCATTTCGATCGCGTCGAGAACCATTTCGGTGCGCATGTGCGACGCGCATCGCCACCCGACGATCATCCGGCTGAACACGTCAATGATGAAACAGACGTACCCGACGCCGGCCCATGTCGGGACGAAGGTCAGGTCGGTCACCCAGAGCCGGTTCGGGGCCGCCGCGGTGAACTCCCGCCGGACTAGATCCGGGTGCCGCGCCGCAGCCGGGTCAGCCCTGGTCGTTTTGACCCGCTTCGAGCGTGTCGCGCCCTCGATGCCGGCGGCGCGCATCAACCGGCCCGTCTGGTCGCGGCCGATGTCCATTCCGGCCCGGCACGCAGCTTTCCAAAGCTTACGGACCCCGTAGACGCGGTAGTTGTTCTCCCACAGGGCCACTAGATCGGGTATCAGAACCGCGTCGCTGACGGTACGCGCGGACGGTGCACGGTCCCTCGCGGCGTAGTACGTGCTCGGAGCCACCTGCAACAGGCTGCAGATGGGCTCGACTCCAAGCGGGCGACCCTCAACGACGTCGTTCTTGTTCGCGTCGATGAACGCGACTACTTCCGGTGTTGGCGGTCGAGCTCCGCCCCGAAGAAACTCGCAGCCCGTTTCAGGATTTCGTTCGCCCGACGCAGCTCCCGTACTTCTTGCTCAAGGTCCCGCATCCGGCCCGCATCCGCAGTACTCACACCGGCGACGTGCCCGTCATCGATGTCGGCTTGCTTGACCCACGACCGCACCGACTCAACCCCGTATCCGAGCTGAGTAGCCACCCGATGGACCGTCCCGTGCTCGGTCCCAAGCTCTGCCCGCAAGGTTCGAACCATCCGCACCGCTGCGGCTTTCTCCTCCGGCGAATACCGACGTGCCGTCGGCCTCCCAGTTCCCTGACTCTTTGCCATGACTCTATTCTCGATTCCAAGGTCAGAAGCCTCCAACAAACCCAGGGCGGTTCAGTCCCGGCGCGCCTGTTGTGGGACAACGAATCCGGTATCGGCCGTCGCCAGCCTACGGAGCCGGTGGCTGCGTTCGCCGGGTCTCTGGGGTTGGAAGTTCGGTTACTCCCGCCGCGGGACCCGGAGTCCAAGGGCATGGTGGAGCGGATGAACAGGTTCTTCCGGCAACGTTTCATGCCGGGCCGGGATTTTGCCTCGCCAGCGGATTTCAACAACCAGCTCGATGAGTGGTTACCAACGGCTAATCACCGGTATTCACGTTCCCGCCATGGACGACCCGATGAGCTGATCATCCTGGACCGCCAGAAGATGCGCCCGTTACCGCCGGTGACCCCGGGCACGGTGTTCGCCAATACGGTCCGCCTGCCACGGGACTATTACGTACGGGTGTTCTCCAACGATTACTCCGTTGATCCCTCGTTCATCGGGCGGATCGTTGATGTCATCGCCGATCTGGACACGGTCACGGTCACCCACGACGGCGTCACTATCGCTTCGCATGCCCGGGTGTGGGCCCGGCACCTGGTGATCACCGACCCAGCCCACGTGGCCCGGGCGGCGGTGATGCGCCGGGACTTCCACGCCCAACGAGCCCACCGACCCGACATGGTGGAAGCAAGGGTGGTGGAGTCCGTGCAGGTCCGCGATCTCGGTGTCTATGACGAGATATTCGGCATCGACCACGACCAGCAGCCAGCGCTGGCAGAGGTGGCCTCATGACCGAGACACCAGCCCAGATCGAGTACTACGCCCGGGCGTTGCGCGCCCCGCGGATCAGTGACGGGTTCCGCCGGCTCGGGGACCAAGCCAGGGACGCAGGATGGTCTCACGAGGAATACCTCGCCGCGGTCCTCTCCCGTGAAGTCTCCGAACGCGAAGCTTCTGGTGCGGCGACCCGGATCAAAGCCGCGAGGTTCCCCGCGCATAAGGAGCTGAAGGAGTTCAACTTCGATCATCAGCCCTCCGCGGACCGGAACCTGATCGCGCACCTGGGCACCGGGGTGTTCCTCTCCGAGGCCAAGAACGTGGTCCTGCTCGGCCCGCCGGGGACCGGGAAAACCCACCTCGCGGTCGGTATCGGGATCAAAGCAGCCAAAGCAGGGCATCGGGTTCTCTTCGACTCCGCGACCGGGTGGGTCGCCCGGCTGCAAGAGGCGCATTCCCGCGGGAAACTACCCCAGGAACTGGCCAGGTTACGCCGCTACAGCCTCTTGATCATCGACGAGGTAGGTTATATCCCGTTCGATCAGGACGCAGCGAACTTGTTCTTCCAACTCGTCTCCAGCCGCTACGAACACGCCTCCCTGATTCTGACCTCGAACCTGCCCTTCGCCCGCTGGGGTGATGTTTTCGGGGACCTGACCATCGCCTCAGCCATGATCGACCGGATCGTTCACCACGCCGACGTCATCAGCCTCAAAGGCAACAGCTACCGGCTCTCAAAGCACCTGGTTGGGCCCCCGTTAGCAGTCCAGTGGCTATGCGATAGCTAGTTGGTTTCCTGCGGTCCAGTTTTCCCAGTAAGCCGACGGTGTCATTCCATCGAGGGATCCATGGGGCCGTTCATGATTGTAGATCTGTTTCCATTCATCAGCTAAGTATTTTGCTTCGGCCAAGGTGTCGATGATTTCTCCGGTGAGTTGTTCCCTTCTGAATTGGGCGTTGAATGACTCGGCGTACCCGTTCTGCCACGGCGACCCCGGGTCAATAAAAGCGGTCTCCACGCCGGCGGTTTGGCACCAGCTGATCAGTGCTGCGGCAGTGAATTCCGGCCCATTATCGGAGCGGACATGGGTCGGGACGACACCGGTTTCAGCGATGATGTCCTCAAGCACGGCGACCACATCCGTCGCGGTGAAAGACCGCCGCGGGATGATCGCCAGCGCGGTACGGGTGTATTCATCGATCACGTTGAAAAACCGCACATGCCGCCCGCAGGAGGTCACATCGGATTGGAAGTCGAAGCTGACCACATGCATCGGATACTGAGCAGTTAGCCGTTTCTGCTCCCCAGCCCCGGGCCCGGTGCGGCGTTTCTTCCTTGCCTTGGGTTTGCAGGTGAGTCCCTCGAGGCGCCACAGCCGGCGCACCCGCTTCGGATTCAGTGCCACCCCAACCCACTGTTGCTGGCCCAGGAGGTGCCAGCGTGCCTTCCGCCAACCCCAGGTCGGGTGCTTCCCCGCAATAGCCCGCAGATCGGCCCGTAGCTGGTGGTCTTCGAAGCTGGCCACCGGCCGTGCCTTGCGCAGGGCGGACCGGTTCTGGCCCAGGATCTTGCAGGCGAGTCTTTCGGACGCCCCGAACTTCTCCTGCGCCATGCGCACTGCACGGCGGCGAGGTTCGGGGCTCAGAATTTTCCCTTCGCCACCTCATTGAGAATGTCGATGGTCAGTTCCTTCTCCGCAACCAGCTTCTTCAGCCGGGCGTTCTCTTTCTCGAGCTCCCGTACCGCTTTGGTTTGGCCGGCGTTGTGCTCGGAACCGTATTGGTTCACCCACCGGTACCAGGTCGCCTCGGTGACCTGCAGTTCCTTCACGACCTCAATCATCGGCCGTCTATCGTTGAGCATCTTTTGGCCCTGACGGACCTTCGCGATGACCTGATCAGGGGTATGTCTACGTGCCATAAAAGTGAATTTCCTCCTGCACCCATTATCGGATGCGAAACTCACATAA
>NZ_ALPM01000034.1:0-36782 GCF_000294595.1 Arthrobacter sp. TB 23
CTGAACCGCCCTGGGTTTGTTGGAGGCTTCTGACCTTGGAATCGAGAATAGAGTCATGGCAAAGAGTCAGGGAACTGGGAGGCCGACGGCACGTCGGTATTCGCCGGAGGAGAAAGCCGCAGCGGTGCGGATGGTTCGAACCTTGCGGGCAGAGCTTGGGACCGAGCACGGGACGGTCCATCGGGTGGCTACTCAGCTCGGATACGGGGTTGAGTCGGTGCGGTCGTGGGTCAAGCAAGCCGACATCGATGACGGGCACGTCGCCGGTGTGAGTACTGCGGATGCGGGCCGGATGCGGGACCTTGAGCAAGAAGTACGGGAGCTGCGTCGGGCGAACGAAATCCTGAAACGGGCTGCGAGTTTCTTCGGGGCGGAGCTCGACCGCCAACACCGGAAGTAGTCGCGTTCATCGACGCGAACAAGAACGACGTCGTTGAGGGTCGCCCGCTTGGAGTCGAGCCCATCTGCAGCCTGTTGCAGGTGGCTCCGAGCACGTACTACGCCGCGAGGGACCGTGCACCGTCCGCGCGTACCGTCAGCGACGCGGTTCTGATACCCGATCTAGTGGCCCTGTGGGAGAACAACTACCGCGTCTACGGGGTCCGTAAGCTTTGGAAAGCTGCGTGCCGGGCCGGAATGGACATCGGCCGCGACCAGACGGGCCGGTTGATGCGCGCCGCCGGCATCGAGGGCGCGACACGCTCGAAGCGGGTCAAAACGACCAGGGCTGACCCGGCTGCGGCGCGGCACCCGGATCTAGTCCGGCGGGAGTTCACCGCGGCGGCCCCGAACCGGCTCTGGGTGACCGACCTGACCTTCGTCCCGACATGGGCCGGCGTCGGGTACGTCTGTTTCATCATTGACGTGTTCAGCCGGATGATCGTCGGGTGGCGATGCGCGTCGCACATGCGCACCGAAATGGTTCTCGACGCGATCGAAATGGCCCGTTGGGGTCGTGGTGCTCACCACGAGGATCTTCGATGCCACAGCGATGCGGGCAGTCAATTCACGTCGATCCGCTACGGCGAACGTCTCGCGGAAATCGGCGCAACACCCTCGATCGGGACCGTCGGTGACAGCTACGACAACGCCCTCGCGGAGACGGTGAACGGCTACTACAAGACCGAACTCGTCCGCGGCCCCGCCCGACCCGGACCGTGGAAGACGGTCGAAGACCTCGAGCTAGCGACCCTCGGCTGGGTCCACTGGCACAACACCCAACGCCTCCACGGCTACCTCGGCGATGTTCCACCCGCGGAGTTCGAGCAGATGTTCTATGCTGACCAAACCGACCACGCTCAGCTGGCGGAAATCAAATAGCGCGAGTCTCCATCAAACCCAGAGCGGTTCAATCTCTCGCAGCTTTTTCACCTGCGGTTTTGCTTTGTTGACGACGCTGGGTAGGGAGCTCTCAGCCGTTCCGATAGCGGTCCGGGCCAGGTTGGTTAGGTCGCTCAGTGACTTCCGCCAAGACTCCCGCCTCAGTGTGGCTGCGGTGATCGAGGTTCTGGTCTCCTGGCTTCGCGGTCAGGGACTGCCGCACGGCTACGGGTCGGCGCTCCGGATCTATAGGTGAGGCATGGGCAATCAACTGCGTACTGCGAACTATCACCTCATTCCACAAAGACGCGCAATGCGGCTACGATTCCCCGAATGGAATCCTCCGACAAAAATCCAAATGGGATGTTTGGCCGTTTCGTTCGTGGCGCGCTCCTCAAAAGACCGACGGCCGCCCCTAGTTCGGGAAACTGCTCCAGTTTCTGAAGATAAGAACGAAATTTCGCTGACAGTTGACCATCCGGATCTTCCAGACGGGTTTGCCTGATGAAGTTGAGCTCCAGCGAGGTGCGCTGCCCGGTGTAGTAATAGATATTGAGTGATCCAACCCACTGCCTTTCCGGAGTGACGACGCGCAGGCCACCTGCAGGCTCCAGGCTGTCCGATCCGTGATATTCCACGCCCAATCCGGCCGCTTCGGATATGAGTAGATTGAATTTCTCCAAATTGGCCGGATCATTGGCCGTTAACCACTCGCGGTGGGTGCTTGGGTTCCAGGTCTCCCGGGATGGGATTTCCGAAGAACGTTTCGCCTCCGCGAGCTCCTGGCCATAAGTTTTTGGCATGAGCAGTTCCACGCTTCCATGAACCAAGTGCGTATATTTAACTGCGATAACAGTGGTGGCGGCTCCCGCCATGAAGTTAAGATACTCGACGATGGTTTTCAGGCTGGGATTTATGGAGTCGACGGCCAATACTATTCTGAACCTGCCGTTTGCCAAGTTGTTTTTCACGGCTTCTTTCAGGTTGAACTCGTCAACAACCTCGTCCTGAAAAAGCGAAGTCTGATTACGGCTACGCCACCGACTGTCAAAGTCCGTGACATCCATTTTCCACAGGCGGGATGCGTAATCGAAGACCTGACCGATGATCTCGCGCCGTACCTGTGGGTTGGCCGCGAGCTTGCATTCGACCAAAGTAATTTGTCCGTCAGCGTCGACAATCATGACGTCGGCTGGGCCGACGTCGGATTGGAACTCGCGACACGACCTAGCGTCAGCACCAACGCCGGGTACTAGATGAGGGTGATCCGCGAGGATCTGTTGAAGATCCGCTTCGAGCGAGTACCCGCGACCTGCAGGCTCTGACCATGAACCATCTAGCGCTCGGATGAGGATCTCGCTCATTAGTCGCTTCCCTCTAAAAAACGTTCAAGAGCTGGGCTGCGGCTAAAGCATACTCCGGAGGTCAACCGGACGGAAGGTGCGAGTCGGCCGGTGATGGCGGCGATAGAAGGTACAGCCCTTATCGACGGAAGCGAATAATGTGTCAAAGCGTGTCCCCAAATTGGGGCGGGGTGATCGTTAGACTGGCGCGGAGTATGGGGCCTATTGTCCACGGAGGATCCACAACGGGACAGTTTTCCGCTGTCTGGCGGGGTGGGAATCTACGTCGAAACGGTTTGCCTGCCGTAAGTCAATCAACGGCCAGCAATATTCGTTTTCTATTCCTGTTAAAGGCCGCAGCGCCGTCGCCGTCGGGAGCTGGAACGCGGATTATGGGTGGATGTCCCATTGCCGGGATGGCGAGATCGCGAAGTGCATCGTAATATGCGCGCTGCCGCTGCCGGCCGCCAGGGCCGAAGGCTACCGCGGTCTTCGTCTGTCGATATTTGTCGGCTTTCGGAGCGAATCTGCGGCAAAGTTGTTGATACTCCGTGGTTTCAAAGTCAAGGGGATATCCCGTTGGGTAGTAGTCGAATGACTTCAAACGAAAGCTGGTGAAGTGCTGCAGTTCGTCGACTTCAATAATTGTTCCGGTCGTGAGGTGGATGAAATCGCCAGGCAAGGCCGTCGTTCGCTTGGCCGCTTGTTCAATGGCCTGGCCTCCGAGGGACAAGAAGATGTCACTAAGCGGGCCGTTTACGTTGAGGGCTTGATCGGGCAATCCGAAGTGGCCCTTTTGATTGAGCCACGGTGTCTTGTACCGAGCCAGTTCGACACCCTCGCTGCGGGCTGCTTCCATAAACGCATTTTCACAATCCCCAACAGGCATGGAACAAGCGTAAAGGTAGGTCTAGATTTCACAGTGACGCGGACAGATTTTGGAATCTGAGATAGCCACATGAAGTGGTCCTATAGAAGGTTTGGCTTCTAGGCCTTTACCCAATAGCCTGGCGCAGTGACTAATTCCGTTGGGGGAGCGGCAGCGAAGCAGCTGCCTGAGGGCTTGTATGAACTACTCAACACGAATGCTCTCAGCAGTTCGTTGAAGACCACGTCCGAAATGCGAGCTGTGTTCGCTGCGGTAGAAGACGATTCCAGTCCGGACGTCCTCTCCCGCCATGTGGCCGAAATCGTCCGTCAGGAGTTGGCCGCAGCCAAGCCGGGTGCGCGCGTTGCCCTCGCCAATAGGCTGCTTGATCACCTGGCCGGTACGGACCGCATCGCCGCGGGGCCAACGCAACTCCACTCACTGCATCGGCCGGATACGCTGAAGCGCCGAAACCTTCGCCGGCCCTCGACACCCCTGTCAGATTCGGCTCTGCTAACCAACAGCAAAGAGGATCCGAACCTGGCCGCCGAGCTGCGAACCGAAATCGAATCAGCTAACACGGTAGATCTGTTGTGTGCCTTCGTCCGATGGACAGGGCTCCGGTTGCTCAAACCCGCTCTCGAACAGCTAGAAGATCGTGGTGTCAGGCTCAGAGTGATCACCACTACGTACATGGGTGCCACTGAGCGTCGAGCAATCGACGAACTCGTCAACCGTTACGGTGCCGAAGTAAGAATCAACTACGAAACCCATGCCACCCGGCTGCATGCAAAGGCTTGGCTTTTCCGCCGTAACTCCGGGTTCGATACTGCCTACGTTGGTAGTTCAAACCTCAGCCAAGCGGCACTCCTTGATGGACTTGAGTGGAACGTGCGCCTCTCCAGCATCGGCACGCCGGCACTTCTGAAAAAGTTCGAATTGACGTTCGATAGCTATTGGGAGCAGCGCGCGTTCCAAGCATACAATCCAGAGCGCGACGGCGAAAACCTTGATGCAGCGCTGGAGCGCAACGGGGGGCGACGGACCCCTACGCCTGGCGTGTTTACCGGGCTTGAGGTGCAGCCGTATCTTCACCAAGAGGAAATGCTGGAAGAATTGGAAGCTGAGCGGTCTAAAGGCCACAATCGCAACCTGCTGGTCGCGGCCACGGGAACCGGCAAGACAGTCATCGCAGCTCTAGACTACAAACGGCTACGCGATGCTGCAGGCAGGGACCTGAAGCTACTTTTCGTCGCACATCGGCGGGAAATTCTCCAGCAGGCAATGGGCACTTACCGGGACGTGATGCAGGATGGCGCCTTCGGCGAGCTTTACGTCGGCGCCCACAAACCTACGACCTGGAATCACGTTTTCGCTTCAGTTCAGTCGCTCAACAGCCTCGGGATCGAGCAGCTTGAACCGACTAAGTTTGACGTCATCGTTATTGATGAATTTCACCACGCTATGGCTCCCACATACCGAGCGCTGATCGACTATCTAACGCCGCAGCAACTGCTGGGGCTGACCGCGACACCGGAGCGTGGCGACGGGGTTAACGTCGCTGAGCAGTTCTTCGATGGGCGAACCGCCAGCGAACTTCGACTCTGGGATGCTCTGCACGCGGACCTGCTCGTGCCATTTCACTACTTTGGCGTGTCGGATGACGTCGATCTCAGCCAGGTCGAATGGAAACGCGGAAACTATGACACCGCTGAGCTAAGTAATCTCTACACAGGCAACGACGCTCGCGCAGCAAAAGTGATCCGTGAGCTTCGGGACAAGGTCACCAGCACTGTTCACATGCGCGCACTCGGTTTCTGCGTTTCGGTCCAGCACGCCCATTACATGGCTCTGGTGTTCAACCGCGCCGGCATCGCTTCGGTTGCGGTTGACGGGAGCACCGACGAGGCCGACCGCGCGGCCGCGCTGGAGCGGCTTCGTAGGCGGGAAATCAACTGCATCTTCGCCGTCGACCTTTTCAATGAAGGCCTGGACCTACCGCAGGTAGACACCATCCTGCTGCTCCGGCCCACACAGAGCGCGACGATTTTTCTCCAGCAGCTGGGGCGCGGGCTCCGCCGAGCCGAGGGCAAAGCAGTGCTCACGGTCATGGACTTCATTGGCCAGCAACGCCGTGAGTTCCGCTTCGACCTGCGCTACCGGGCGCTCACCGGGTACGGGCGCAAGGAGCTGGAAAAGGCCGTCGAGGACGAATTCCCCTATCTGCCGTCGGGCTCGCAGATTGTGTTGGATCGGGTGGCACAGAAGGTGGTGTTGGATAACATCAAAGCTCAGCTGCGGTTCAACCGTGCACAGCTGGTTCGGGACATAGCATCGTACGCAGAGACCAGCCTGCAGGAGTATCTCGAGCGGTCCGGAAACGGCGTGAAGTCGATCTACCGTTCCACCAGGGATTCCTGGACCGGCTACCTTCGCCAGGCAAAGCTGATCGAGGGATTCTCGCCGTTGGAGGTTGCCCTTAGAGGCAAAATTCAAGAACTATCCGACGCACATGAGAAGGAGCTCCTTGGCCGCATGGCTGCGCTCATCCACGTCGACGATCCGGAACGTGCCGAGGCATACTCAATGTTGGTTGGCCTTGATGCGCCGAGCTATTCGGATCTCGGTATGAGGAAACAAACGTTCGCACGCATGCTCTTCTACACCTTCTGGGACGACGGCGGCGGTTTCAAGACGTACGACGCCGGCCTCGACTATCTGCGCGGTTACCAGTTCGTCTGCAGCGAGATTCGCCAGATATTGAAGCTCGGAGTGGCCGCGTCCAAGCATGCCGCGAAAGGTCTCGGCGATGGGCTGCAGCTTATTCCGCTGCTCTCACACGCGACCTACCGACGCGAGGAAGTTCTGGCCGCACTTCAGTATGGTTCGTTGGAGCTCGGCAAGAACGTGCAGCACCGCGAGGGTGTTGCTTGGTGTCCCGCGACGTCAACGGACGCCTTCTTTGTCACGCTGGACAAGGACCACAAAAAGCACTCGGCAACGACTATGTATAAGGACTATGCGATCAGCCCGGAGTTGTTTCACTGGGAATCTCAGAACGCGACCTCCCCCGAGACCCCCGTTGGGCAGCGATATGTGAATCGGCGCGCTCAAGATACTCATGTTTTGCTCTTCACACGAGATACGGCCAAAGACGAGACTGGCCTTTCTGTTCCATATACGTGTTTGGGACAGCTCGACTATGTTCAGCACGAAGGAGGCCGACCAATCGCCATCACATGGCGGTTGCAAAGGCCAATGCCGGCCGAAACTTTCGCAACTGCGGCTACTGCCGCCCGCTAGCAAAGCAGCGCGGCAGCTAATATCTCAGAGCTACCGATATACCCTTCGTATATCTATCCGAAATTTTGTTTGCCCGGCGAGGGTGTCGAGTTTCAAACGATGCTACGGCAGCTTCACGAGGCCATGTAGGGTGAAAATATGTCTCAAGAATTCGTGCTTCAGTTGCTTCGCGAGCTGGTTTCCGAGCGTGAGTGGGGTCAGTTTCACAGCAGCGCCAACCTGGCGAAATCGATTTCGATCGAGTCAGGTGAACTTTTGGAATGCTTTCAGTGGGGCGACGATGCCGATCCCAATCGCGTTCAGTCGGAACTTGCCGACGTCCTGACGTACGCATACCTGTTAGCCGATCGGCTAGGTCTGGAACCTGACTCCATTGTGGCGACCAAGTTAGAAGAGACCCGGGGCAAGTATCCGATAAATAAGGCTCTCGGGCGGAGTACGAAGTATGACAAGCTTTAGGATCGAGCGTCATGACTTCACATATTCCAATGTAGAACGGTTGGGCCGTAGTGGAGATAGATTCACGAATTGGCCGGTTGTGTACACGCTCAGCGACTCATCCGGCGTTTATGTGGGCGAATCGCGAAGTGTCTCGTCCCGGATGCGTCAACATCTGAAATCACCGAAGAAAAAATCCTTGCAGATGCTTCACCTCATCATCGATGAAACGTTCAATAAATCAGCCTGCCTTGATCTAGAGTCCTTTCTGATTCGGTTGTTCGCTGGTGAGGGACGATACCAAGTTTTGAACGGGAATGGAGGTATTGCTGATTCTGATTACTATGATCGCGCAAAGTACGCAGCATCGTTTGGCCAAATTTTCGAAAACCTGCGATCGGCGGGAATGTTTGAAAGAACAATTCCCGAAATTCAAAACAGCGATCTCTTTAAATTCTCTCCTTTCAAATCATTAAATCACGATCAAGCAGGTGCAATATCGGACATATTGGAAGGGCTTCTTAGTGAAATAGAAAAAGGAGTGTCAAGTACGATGGTCATTCAAGGAGACCCAGGTACAGGTAAAACCATCATAGCGATCTTCCTCATGAAGCTCCTTAATGACATCAAAGTAGCTGAAGAAGGGGAGGAGCTTGACAGCGATTCCATTTTTGCAGATTTTTTCGTCGAGGGGAACCGGGATCTCCTAGAAAATTATAGGGTTGGTCTAATTATCCCGCAACAATCGTTACGCTCGACAATAAGGAAGGTCTTCAAGAAAACTCCTTCCCTTTCTCCACGGATGGTGTTGAGCCCCTTTGACTTATCGGCCGACGGAGAGCCTTATGATCTGTTAATAGTGGACGAGGCCCACCGACTTAGCCAGCGGGCCAACCAGCCTTCAGGTCCCCAGAATAAAAGGTTTCGCGAGATAACCGAAGGTTTCGTAGGCGCAGATGACCTAGCTATCACCCAACTTGACTGGATATACAGGAGCAGCAGACATCAGATTCTGCTTGTGGACGCCGAACAAAGTGTTCGACCAGCTGACCTCCCGGAAGACTTGCTTGAGGCAGTATTGGCAAATTCTCGATTTGAGAGGAGGTTCTACCGTTTGCATTCGCAGATGCGAGTCCGGGGAGGAACGGATTACGTAGATTACGTGCGGAAGATGCTTTCACCAAACCCCCCAGCGCCGAACACATTTAAGCATTACGATTTCAGGCTGTTTGATGATTTCGAAGCTATGCGAAGCGTCCTGCATGAAAAAGAGTCGGAAACGCGACTAGCCCGACTTGTCGCTGGTTATGCATGGCCTTGGAAGACCAAAACCGATCCAAGCGCCTTTGATATTGATATTGAGGGGTGTCAGCTTCGTTGGAATCAGACCCAGACCGACTGGATCAACTCCCCAAATTCCTTCAACGAAGTTGGGTCAATTCATACAGTGCAGGGTTACGATTTAAACTTTGCAGGTGTAATTATTGGTCCGGATCTCCGATACGACCCCGAAACTGAATCTATCAGGGTTGATCGTTCAAGTTACTTTGATAAAAAAGGTAAAGAAAATAATCCTAAATTGGGCCTAGTCTATACCGATGAAGACCTATATAGATACATCACGAATATTTATTCTGTACTAATGACGCGAGGCATACTTGGGACATATGTTTACGTATGTGATGAGCCTCTTCGGACTTACTTGCGTGGTTTCATTCTTTCGCAGCAGTCGACCGGGTTGACTGGAGCCGCGGTTGACTCTGTGGTTGGTTAGGAAACGAGATTTGGGTCGAAAAGGAGATTCCTGGAGCGGAGCGCCATAGCTTAGGTTCAAGGCTTCACCTTCAGGGGCTGTTCTTAGGGGATGGCTCGACCGAGCTTTGGGTGTCGGATTTTTTTCGATATGGGCTTCCTGACAGGTGTGCAGGGGCACAAGACTTCGCCGGGAACTAGTTGGAAAGGGCCAGTGCAACAGTAGCCGTCCGCTGCGACGATGGGACAAAGCTCCCGTCAGACTAAGGATGATTCAAATGAGCAACGGCGCTGTACCTGAAACAAAACCTTCTCGATATGGAGCGAAGGACTCAGCGTTCCTTGATGACTTCGCCACGCTGAGTACGTTCGGTGCCACCCCTGGGGGAGGGGTGGACCGCCAGGCCGGATCCAGCGCAGACGGAGAACAGCGCGCCTGGTTCACGAAGCTGCTGACTGATAACGGATTCACCGTCAGCTTTGACCAGATCGGCAACCAATTCGGACTGCTGGAATTCGAAGCTGGTAAGCCCTACGTCGTCGTCGGATCGCACCTCGATTCCCAGCCCACCGCCGGCCGGTACGACGGTGCTTATGGTGTTCTTGCCGCAGCACACGCTGCCTTCCGTCTCGCCGCCGAGTGGGGAACGAGCGGTGTCAGCCCGCACTACAACCTCGCGGTCGTGAACTGGTTCAACGAGGAAGGCTCCCGTTTCAAGCCCTCCATGATGGGAAGTTCCGTCTACACCGGCAAGATGACGCCCGACGCGGCACTGGCTACCACCGACCCGGAAGGTATCACGGTCCGTGAAGCGCTGGTATCCACCAACGCGCTCGGCGAAGGCTCCGGACCGCAGGCCGCCTACTGCGCTGAGATTCATATCGAACAGGGTCGGAGCATGGAACATGACGGCATCGCCATCGGCGTCGTCGACTCTAACTGGGCCGCCAACAAATACGAGTTTGTTGTGCATGGCGAACAGGCCCACACTGGTTCCACCGTCATCGCCGACCGGCACGACGCCCTGCTCGGCGCCTCACTGCTCGTCGTCGCTGCGCGGGAAATTGCTGACCACTTCCCTGACGGCGCCGTCCACACCTCGGTGGGTCAGTTTGATGTCTACCCCAACTCGCCCGTCGTCGTTCCCTCACGCGTCAACCTCTTACTGGATCTGCGTTCTGCGAACGAAGCGCTGCTCCAGGAAGCAGACCGGATGCTGCACAACCGGATCGAACAGATCGAACGCTCCGCTCGGGTCAAGATCGAAAAGATCGGCTCCCACTGCTGGCCGGTCACGCCCTACCAAACAGAAGGTGTAGCACTGGCGGAAAAGCTCGCCGCCAACCGGGGCATCAGCCACGCGCGGGTGAAGACTCTGGCCGGGCACGACTCCACGAACATGAAGGACATCGTTCCGACGGTCATGCTTTTCGTCCCCTCGGTCGAAGGCATCTCCCACAACGAACACGAGTACACCACGGACCAGGACATTGTCACCGGGCTGCACGTCCTGACTGACGTCGTACGGAGCCTGTGCGAGGGCGAACTTGATGACCGGTAATTCGGTCCACTTACATCGCTTGCGAGGGTTTACAGAGTTGAATCAAGGTTTCAGGTCCCGCTTTTTCACGGCTAGCATCACGGCTTTTATCGAGGCAGGTCCTGGCTCTAGATCCGCCCGTATGCTTCGCCGATAGCACTAGAAACGTCAGTACCAAAGCCAGAGTCAGCCGACATGACTTTGCGTACTTGAACCACATAACCGTTCGTATGGCTTTTGTACGTTGCAGCGATTCGTACGGAGTCAGCATCTGCCTCCACTGCTCGCAACAGATCCATAGAATCTCGGTCGAATACCAAAAATACTGCAACATCAAAGTCGAAACTCCGGAATGGGGAAAAAATAGTTGCGCCTGCGCGTTGATTGACCACAGTGCGGGCCTTGACCTGGACGGAACGGCCGCCAGCGTCCATCAGGTCAAACGACTTCCCAGAATTGGCCGCTAGGTGTCCTCCGTATGCATCTCGGACCACATACTCAGCTACATCGCCGAGGGGCGCATTGTCTGTCCTGATCACCCCGCGTCGCCTGAGTTCCACCGACGCGTTCCTAGTAACGCGGAGTAGATCTCGAACGCTCATCTCCTTGTAGTCCATGTACTCGAACCTACTTCAAGGACGGAACATCGCAGCGGAATCTGAGAGGTGTGACTGCAAGGTTGCTCGCGGTTTGGATGGACTCAGCTATTGCGGGTGTGCACAACAAAACGGTCCCCGACGGTGGCAACCTGTCTCGGGTTGCGCCATAGGGGACCGTTTAAGTCACAAAAAGTCCTTGAATTAGAGTTATGCGGTCTCAGTCACCCCGCACCACTCGGCAATAAACAGCGCGATCGCCTTCGTGACCTTCCGGACCGACTCCACGTGCACCCGCTCATCGAACCCGTGGATTGCCTCCGAGATCGGTCCGTAGACCAGCGCCGGGATCCCGCCGTACAGGGTGAACACCCGGCCATCCAGGTACCCCGGCGTCGTAAACGACTCAAGAGCCGCCCCGAACACCTCTTGGTGCGACGACGCCAGGACGCCCTCGGCGTCGGACCCCTCCTCCAGCACATAGCCCTCCGAGAAGAAGCCGGTACGTACCGCCGACACCTCGGCGCCCGATGTCGAGTCCCGCAGGCAGTCCTCAATCTGCGACCACGCATCGGCCGCCGTTACCCCCGGGTACAGCGCCGCCCGCACATCGAACTCACACCAGGACGGCACGCTCGACGGCCAGTCGCCGCCGGAGATCATCCCGATGTTGAAGTTGATTGGATGATCCAGATCCTCGAAGTACCGGTGGCTGCCCTTGTCGGCATTCCACGTGTCCTGCAGCTCCCTCAGATCGCCCATTACCGTGTACGCGGCGTCGATCGCGTTGAACCCGGTCGCCATCTCCCGCACATGGGTCGGCTTCCCGGAGACGCGCACCTTGAACCAGATCACTCCCACGTTGGCTCGCACCAGCATGTTCTCTTCCGGCTCGGGGATGACCACGGCCTCAGCCGTGTACCCGCGCTGCAGGGCGGCCAGCGACCCGTTGCCGGTGCACTCTTCCTCCACAACGGACTGCATGTGGATGACGGCTGCTGGAGCGAGTCCGGCAGCCCGCAGCGCGTCGAACACGAACAGGTTCGCGGCCAGTCCGGCCTTCATATCGCCGGACCCCCGTCCGTACATCCAGCCGTCCTTGATCTCGGCGTCCCACGGACTCCTCGACCAGGTGTCTTCCGGACCCGGGGGGACGACGTCGATGTGCCCGTTGAGGATCAGCGACCTCCCAGTGGCGGGCGCAGCCGGCGTGTACGTGCCGACCACGTTGGTGAGGTCCTCGAACGCGACGGTCGTCGGCCCGTAGCCCACATGCTCGGAGAGGGTTTCCTCGTCGAGCTGCCACCGATCCATGGTGAGCCCGCGGGCCTCCATCTCGGCGAACATCAGGTCCTGCGCGCTGGCCTCCTCGGCCCGCAGTGACGGGTGCCGCACCAGCTCGGCGGTGAACTCGAGCTGGCGGTCGAAGGCGGCGTCGACGGCGTCGGCAATCCGTTTCGTGATTTCTGGTGTCAGCATGGAGGACTACTGCACAATCGCTTTATCTTTGACGCGGAGCTTCTCGCCGAAGAATCCGCCAGCAGCGGTAATCAGGGACACGGCCATCAGCAGCAGCGAAGCGGTCCACGAACCGCCGTCGGTGGCACCCAGCAGTGCGACGGCTATCAACGGCAGGAACCCGCTGATGGCGCCGGCCAGGTTGTAGCCCAGGGCTACACCGCTGTACCGCAGGTGCGGTGGGAACAGCTCGGTGAGCAGCGCGCCGGTCACGGCGTAGGCCAGGGAAACCAGCGCAATGCCGATGGTCACCGCGAGGATGATGGCCGCAGGATTGCGGGTATCGATCATCCAGAACAGCGGGAACGCGCCAGCCGCCGTCGCCAATCCGCCGAAGAAGGTCATCCGACCCGGACCAATCTTCTCGCTGATCCTGCCGACCAGCAGGACGACACCGATCTGCACGACGGCGGCCACCAGGGTGGCGTTCACCATCAGCTGGCGGTCCATGCCCAGGGTGGTGGTGCCGTAGCTGATTACAAAGGTGGTCATCACGTAGAACCCGCCGACGCCCAGGAACGCTGCGGCGATGGCGACGAGCAGCCGGCCCCAGGCCTGCTTGAACACGTCGACGGCGGGGATCTTGGCGCGCTCTTCGAGCTTGACCAATTCACGGAAGATGGGGGATTCCTCGACCTGCAACCTGATGTACAGGGCGATGAGGAGCAGCGGGAACGCGGCCAGGAACGGCAGGCGCCAGCCCCAGGCGTCGAACGCCTCGGACGGCAGCAACAGCACCAGGGCAAACGCACCAGAGGACATCAGCGTGCCCACCGGTGAACCGACCTGCACCAGCGCCGCGTACCTGCCGCGCTTTTCGATCGGTGCGTGCTCGACGGCGATCGTCATGGCACCGCCCCACTCACCACCGACGGCGAGACCCTGCATGAGGCGCAGGACGGCCAGCATGATGGGAGCCGCGAGGCCGATGCTGCCAAAGTCCGGCAGGAACCCGATCAAGCCGGTAGCGACACCGATCATCACAATGGTGATCAGCAGAGCCGGTCTGCGGCCCACCCGGTCGCCAATGTACCCGAAGAGCACCGCACCGATCGGGCGGGCGGCGAAGCCGACGCCGAAAGTCGCGAACGCCGCAAGGGTCGCCGCCGTGGGGTCGAGCTCGGTGAAGAAAAGCCGGTTGAACACGATTGCTGCCGCGGTGCCGAACAGGAAGTAGTCGTACCATTCCAGTGCGGTGCCAACGAAGGCGGCGCGGGCAATCTTGCCCGCGTCCTTGCCGCTGACTACCGGAACATCCGGCTTCTCTTCCTGGGTTGCCTCATGTGGTTGCATGCTCAAACTTCCTGCTTCTCAGTAGTGGATTCGTGCTCTATATGACGGACGGTCGGTGAAGTTTCAAGGGTGTCGAGGTAGTCCTGGCCGAAGACACCGAGGCCGTCGATCACCGTCGCGAGGACGGTGATAGCGCCGATCTGCTCGGCTGGGACGTCGGCGGGATGGTCGGAGAGGACCACGAAGTCGGCGAGTTTCCCGCGCTCGAGGGTGCCGCGGTGGTCCTCGTCGCCGGCCATCCACGCGGTGTCAACGGTATAGGCGCGCAAGGCAGTCTCGGCGTCGACCCGTTCCTCAGGGCCAATCACCGCTCCACCGGAGCTCTGCCGCAACACCATCGACTGCATGCCGAGCAGCGGCGCGCCGGAGGCCACCGGCCGGTCCGAGCTGCCGGGAACCCGCACCCCCTGGTCCAGGAAGGAGCGGTGCCGGTAGACCCACGGTTCACGGTCGACGCCGACAGCCGCGGCCATCGTGTCGCCCACCTCGTACAGGAAGTGGGCCTGCGGGACGGGGGTGACGTTGAGGGTGGCGAACCGGGCCAGCTGGTCCGGCCGCACGATCCCTGCATGCTCAATCCGGTGCCGGACGCCGGGGCGCGGGCAATCATTCTGGGCCACCTCGAAGGCGTCGAGCGCGACGTCGACGGCGGCATCCCCGATCGCGTGCGCTGCCACCGTCCAGCCGGAGCAGTGGGCGTTGATGATGCGGCGGGTCAGCTCGTCGATGGAGAGCTGGAAGCTGCCGGTGGAATGCTCATGATCGCAGAACGCTTCGGTGACGGCCGCTGTCCGGCCGATCAGCGACCCGTCGACGAAAATCTTCATTGCGCCGAGGCGGATATGGTCATCGCCGAAACCGGTGGTGAGTCCCAGGTCCAGGCCGAAGCTGATCCGGTCCTCCTCCGCGGAGGTCAGCGGGTGCAGCGCGTCGCTGGCTGACATCAGCTGCACCCGGGTGTTCAGGGTGCCACGCCGGCGGGCTTCCGTGTACGCGGCGAGTTCCACCGGGCTGCGGCCGATCCAGCCCGACCCGATGCCCGCCTCGGTGACGTGGGTCAGACCCTCGGAAGCGTAGACGGCGCTCGCGGCGCCGATCGCATCGGCGAGATCCGCAATCGGATAGGGGACCACGAGCGCGGTGACCAGTTTCTGGGCCTGCTCCTCGAGGAGGCCGGTGGGGCCGGAATCGCCGACGACCACGGTGCCGCCCTCGGGAGTCGACACCGAGCGGTCGAGAATCCCGGCGCGTTCCAGCACCGGAGTGTTCACCACGCACATGTGGCCTGAACGGTGCTTGAGCCAGACCGAACGGCCGGGTGCGGCAGCGTCGAGGTCGTCCCGGTGCGGGTGGGCGCCGAGCACCGTGTCGTCGTAGCCGGACCCGACCACCCAGGCGTCGTCGTCGAGCCCGTCAGTGAACTCGGTGACCGCGGCGTAGAGCTCGTCGAGTGTGGTGCAGCCGGAGAGATCCAGCTCGGTCAGCGATTGCCCAAACCACGCCATGTGGTTGTGTGAATCGCCAAACCCGGGGACGACGACGGCGCCGCCACAGTCGAGCGTGCGGCGTGCCGGGAGATCGATAATGTCATCGTCGAAGCCGACGATCCGGCCGTTCAGGACTCCCATCGCTGTAGCGGTGGGGGTGGCTTCGGCCAGCGTGAACAAGCTGGCATTGACGAGCTTTAGATCAAGCATCAACATCCAAGGGCTAGAGGGCATAATGCCGGAAGGGGTGAAATGGCTTACTCAATGGTGGTCTGGATCACGCCGCCAAACAATGGGTGATCACCTTCACCCGTCCGGCTAGAATGGGCACATGCCCAATCTTGCACCCGACACCCCCGAAAGGGCGCCCATGCGGTCAGTGGTGTCCGATGTGGTCGCTGACTGTCTAGCTGACATCGACAGTATTACCGACCAGTTCCTGCTGGATGTCCAGGAGATTGAGGGCTACGCCGGATCGACAGTCGACGGGCAGGACCTGCGGGACACGGCCGTCGCCTCCCTCGAACTCCTCCTGCGCCTGGTGGGGGAGTTACCGCTACCCGAGCGGCTGACGGGGGTGTCCAATGCCCTGGGTCACCGACGCGCGCGGCAGGGTGTTCCACTCGAATCGCTGCTGAAGGCCGTCCGAATGGACTTCCGGTTGCTGTGGGTGGCGATGCTGGAGAAGGTGCCCGCAGCATCCTTGCCTGACTTCACCAAGGATGCGGTGCGGGTCTGGGGAGCGGTCGAGTTCCACACCATCCGCGTCCACGCCGGCTACCTGGATGAGCTCGCCAGCATGGCGCAGGCCAAGGAGCAGCAACGCGCGTTCCTGCTGTCCCGGCTCCTGACCAGTGATGGGAAGGACCCGCAACTGCTGGGACAGGCCGCCCGCGCACTCGGGGTGGACCCGGAGAGCCAGTTCATTGTCGCCGTCGCCGCCGATCACGCGCAGCAGGCGTTCCGCGAGCGGGCGATGGCGGCCGGCGTCGGGCAGCACCTCCACGAGCGCGAAGGCGCGCTGATTCTGATCCTTGAGGACCTGCCGGCCCGTGCTGGGAAGGAACCGGCCGGCACCCGACCCTGGCTGGACCAACAGGGCTGTTTCCTGGCTCCACCAGCCCGATCGCTCGCGGAGGTTCCGTTGATGCTGCGAATCGCGCTGCAGGCAGTCGAGGCGGTGACTGCCGATGCATCGGGACGGCAAACCATCCGTGAGACCTGGGGGCATGTGGCTGCTGCCCAGATGGGGGAGTTCGGCCCGGTGCTGGCCCAGACGGTGTTGGGCCCGCTGGCGGCGATCTCCGACCATGAACGGGAACGGCTGATCGAGACGTTGCAGTCCTACTTCAGCTCCGGGTCGGTCTCGGATGCCGCCAAGGAACTCTACTGCCACCGGAACACGGTCCTGAACCGGCTGGCCCGGTTTGAGCAGCTCACCGGGTATAGCCCGAACAGGCCGGTGGACGCCGCGGCGGTGCTGGCCGCGCTGAGTTGTCAGGCGCCAGTCGGGGAGCCCGGTTAGGCCGATTTCGGGGTGACCCGTGGGCGGGTAACGCCCGACTCCCTGCGCCGCTTCTGGTTCGCGAGCAGTAGCCAACTGGTGCGCGGGACCGGCCACAAGATGGCCAGCGCCAGCACCGGGACCAGGGAGATGCCGACGTCGGGGAACTGGCGGATGATGACGAACAGGTGGGTGTCGAACTGGGTAGGGGCGTAGCTGAGGCATAGCCACAGCGTGAATCCGTCGAGGGCAAGCGCTGCGACGGCCCAGGCCAAAAGGATCTGCGGTTTCCGGGTAGCGGCTCCTCGGCTGGGCCGAAGGAGCCGCAGCGTCAGCCCCAGGCTGAGCAGCTGAGCCAGCAGCAGTCCGAATGCGACCGCCCAACTGGAGCGTTGCAGCCAGTCTTCCTGCACCACCGTGGGTGTCGGTGCCTGGCCGTGGAGGATCCGCAGGAGGTTGCTGTCGATCGCTTTCAGCCGTGATGGGGCTGCGGTGTCATTGCCGTTGATCACCAGTGCGAGGCCCAGCCCGTCGGAGGGAACCATGGCGAGGTAGGTGTGGCTGTTGCCCCACTCGCCCTGATGCTCGAGCAGGCGGGGGAGTGTCCGCTCCGCGGGTGGCGGTGCTGCCGGATCGGTGGACTCCACCAGCGGCCTGGTGAACCAGCCCATGGCGTAGCGCGTGGATCCGCTGGTCCGTGCCCGGGGCTCGAACATCGTCTCTATGCTTTCGGGCTGCAGGATCTGGGAGTCGCCGTACCGGCCGTCGTCGAGCAGGGCAATCAGTTGATGGCTGAGATCCTCGGCCGATGAATACAGGGTGGAGGACGGCATGCCGGTGGTCGGTGCGGGAGTCTCAGTTTGGCGCCACCAGCTGCCAAACCACAGTGAGTAACCGTCGGCGGCGTTGTTCGCTCGCGCTCCCTCCCGGGTCGGATGACTGTTGTCCATGGCCAGCGGGTCGAAGACGTGCTGCTCCAGGTAGTCGCCGAAGGGCTGGCCGGTGACATCCTGGACCAGGAGGCCCAGGATGTTGAAGTTGGCGCTGGCATACCGGAACCGTGCGCCCGGTTCGCTGGTCAGCGGGGAATCCGCGAGGTCCCGCACCCCCTCTTCGAGCGCGTCGGCACCTTGCGCGTCCGAGTATTCGAAGGCGGTATGTCTGGAGGCCATGCCGCTGGTCTGATGGAGCAGGTGGCGGACGGTGATCTCCGCCGAGCGGCCGTCGTCGAGCGTGAACCACGGCAGGTAGGTCTGCACCGGCTCATCCAGTTGTAACCGGCCAGCTTCGACCTGCTGCATGACGGCGATGGCGGTGAAGGTTTTGCTGGTGGACGCCAGCAGCACCGGGGTTTGTGGGGTCATGGGCCGTCCGGAGCTATCGGCGTGGCCGAAGGCGGCGGTGTGGACCTGGACTCCATTTTCGACGACGGCGATCGCCGCGCCGGGGAGTCCCAGGTCCTGGATCTGTTCCTGAAGGTAGGCGTCCAGTTCGGCGTACACCTGCTCTTGGGTTGCGGCCTGCATCGATGATGCAGCCGGAGAGGCAGCTGCCGACAGGGGAGCGCCGCCGAGGAATCCAGCGGCTACAAGGCACACCACAAGGCACATCGCAGCGCACATCACGAGGCAGAGTGAGGACCAGGATGGTCTCCGCATGCCGCACCTGCACTTCGGTTGTCAGTCTTTTACGGTAGGACTGGGCTGGAGGGAAAACAATAGGTCGCAGATTCAACACCCCACCCGCCACGGACCGTTTGCTAGCCGTTCACCCGAAAGTATGGCCGCAGTCACATTTCCATGGTTACTATGTATGCGCATACATTTCTCGTTCCTTCGTTTGTCGGGGCATGATGTATGCGCATACATTGACTGAACTTCTTCACGCCAGAACCCTCGGGTTCTCGGCTTGTCTTCTACGAATGGAACGCAACGATGAGCAAAGCTGCTTTTTCCTGGTCCAAGGCTGCGGTGCTGACTGCCTCGGTACTTCTCCTGACCGCTTGTGGGGCGGGTGACGATTCCGGGGATTCACAATCCGGAGCCTCACGCGAAGACACCACCCTGATTGTTTACTCCAACTCGGTCAGCGACGGACGCGGCGAATGGCTCACCGACCGGGCAGAAACCGAAGGCTTCAACATCGAACTCGTCGATCTGGGCGCCGGTGACATCCAGAACAGGCTGATCGCCGAAAAGGGCAACCCTGCTGCCGACGTCGCCTTCGGCCCCACCAACGTTCAGTTTGAGAGCCTCAAGGAAGCTGAAGTACTCGAGAACTACACGCCGGAGTGGGCGAGCGAGGTCGAAGAGTACGTGGCGGGTGGCGAGGACGGAGCGTTCTGGCCGATCGTCCGCGAACCCATCATGCTCATCCACAACACCGAGGCCTACCCCGCCGGTGAAGGCCCCCAGAGCTGGCCCGAGCTGTGGGAAAACGAAAAGTTCCACGGCAAGTACGAAACCCAGACCGTCCTGGGCGGTGGCACCACCCGCATGGTGATCACCGGCATCCTGGCCCCCTACTTTGACGAGAATGGGAAGCTCGGGGTGAGCGATGAGGGCTGGACCGCTATCGAAGAGTTCTTTGCCAACGGCAACCCCTCCATTGAAGGAACCGATCTGTTCGCACGCATGGCCAACGGTGAGGTGAACGCCGGCCAGATGTGGCTCGCCGGCAAGTTCAGCCGCGAGGAAGAATACGGAATCACCACCGAGGCCGCCAACCCCGAGACCGGGGTTCCCTTCGTCTACCAGAACATCGGTCTGGTAGCCGGCAGCGAGAACCAGGAAGTATCACAGGAGTTCATCGACTGGTTCGGCTCCGCCGAAGTCCAGGCCGCCTGGTCCCAGGAGTTCTTCACCGCACCGACCAACGCCGCCGCCATCGGGGACGCCAACGCTGAGGCAGTCGAAGCCACCAGTGCCTTCAACGAACAGGACATTGATTGGGCCGTCGTCGCCGAAAACGTCGACGCCTGGATGGAAGAAATCGAACTGAACTACATCAAGCTCTAACCCCTCGACCTCGCCGTCGGCGCCGTTCTACCCGAAAAGGAGCACCCCATGATTACCTACTCCGACGTCGAGGTCCGCTTTCAAGACTTCCTCGCACTGCCCCAGTTCAACCTGACGGTCCAGGAGGGCGAATTCTTCACCCTCCTGGGCCCGTCCGGCTGCGGCAAAACCACGGCACTGCGCACCCTGGCCGGACTCATCACCCCCTCGCAGGGCTCCATCTCTATCGCCGGCAAGGACGTGACCCGGCTACGCAGCGACCAGCGCGAGCTGGGCATGGTCTTCCAGAACTACGCGCTGTTCCCCTCCATGAGCGTCTTCGAAAACATCGCCTTTGGGCTCCGGGCCAAACGCAAGCCGAAGACGGAAGTGAACGACGCCGTCGCGCAGATCGCCCGCGAGGTGGATCTGACGCCCGAACAACTTCAAAAGAACGTCGCCGAACTTTCCGGCGGCCAGCAGCAGCGGGTGGCCATCGCGCGGTCCCTGGTGCTGCGGCCAAAAATCCTGCTGCTGGACGAACCGCTATCGAACCTGGATGCGAAACTGCGCCAGCAGCTCCGCGGTCAGCTCAAAGACCTGCAACGGCAGTTCGGCATCACTACCGTCTACGTCACACATGACCAGGACGAAGCCCTCTCAATGTCTGACCGGATCGCAGTGCTCAACAAGGGGCGGATCGAGCAGGTAGGAACCCCCCACGAGATCTACGTCCGATCGGCCACCGAGTTTGTCTGCACCTTCATTGGCGACGTCAACCGGCTCACTCCCCAGCTGGTGGAACGCCTCGCTGCGGCGCCAGGCTCTGAGCTGAAGCCCGACGCCGTCACCTACCTTCGCACCGAGCGGGTGACAATCGTCCCCGACGAGGCTGGGGCCTCCGCCTACACCATCGGCGGAACCATCAAGGAACGCTCCTACCAGGGCACCAGCTCCACCTACTCAGTGGATTGCGGCGACAACGGAATGCTGCGAACCATCATGCGGGAGGACGACACTGACTACCGAACCGGGGATTGGGTGACGCTCTCCTTGCACCCCGACCATCTCCTGCAATACCCCGACGGCGATCAGGCCGGTCCTGGCTCCGGTCTGCAGGGAACAGGCCACCAGGCAGCCGAAAAATCCGATGGACAGGCAGTCCTCCGGTGACCAACGTGCGCCAGATGCTGCGCAACCCGCTCTTCCTGGTCCTGACGCTGTTCCTGACCTGGTTCATTTTCACGTTCCTCCTGATGCCGAACTTCGCGATCCTGCGGTCGGTCTTCGTCTCGCCCGAGGGAAGCCTGACGTTTCGATCGGTCGAGCGCCTCCTGTCCTCCGAACGAGCCGTCGACGCACTGCGCAACAGCTTTGTCCTCGCCGTCGTTCTCTCGGTGACGGTCAACATCGTCGGTATTTTCATCGTCCTCGTCACCAGGTTCTACGACATCAAGGGCGGGCGCATCCTGTGGCTCGGCTACGCGACAACCCTCATCTACGGGGGAGTGGTTCTGGTCGCCGGGTACAAGACGGTGTACGGGCCGAACGGTGTCCTCACCCAGGTCATCGGTTCAGTGCTGCCGGGCATTGACCCGCAATGGTTCTCCGGAATGATCGCCGTGATCTTCGTGATGACCATTTCGTCCACCGGCTACCACCTGCTGTTCATGTCGGCAGCAATCGCCCGGGTGGATTACCAGACGGTCGAGGCCGCCCGGATGATGGGCGGGTCCGACTGGGCCGTGCTGCGCCGGGTGGTGCTGCCGATGCTGAAGCCGATCATCTTTGCGATCACCATCCTGACCTTCCTCGCCGGGCTGGCCGCGCTCGCCGCCCCACAGATTCTCGGCGGTGAGTTCCAGACCATTACCCCGATGATCCTCGCCTTCGCCAACAGCCCAACCTCACGGGACCTGGCCGCCACGCTGGCCATCATCCTGGGCATCTCAACCATCGCCCTGCTGGCGCTGATGAACCGCTTCGAGAAGGGCGGCGTGTACTTCTCCGTCTCCAAGGTGCCCGTGGCACTGCAGAAGCAGAAGATCCAGAACCGGACCGCCAACATCGTGGTGCACGTGATGGCCTACGTCCTGTTCCTCATCTACGTCCTGCCGCCAGCACTGATCGTGTTGTTCTCCTTCACCGACGCCCGCTCCATCAACTCCGGGACGATCAGCCTGGACAGCTTCACCCTGGAGAACTACATCAATGTCCTGACCGAAGAGCGCGGCTACCGGCCCTTCCTGGTCAGCATTGGCTACGGTGCGGTGACCGCCGTCGTCGTCATTGTCCTGATGCTTTTCACCGCGCGGATGATCCAGCGGTACCGGAACAAGCTGACGATTGTGATGGAATACCTGCTGCACATCCCCTGGATCCTGCCGACCACCATGATTGCGCTGGGACTGATCCTGACCTTCGATCACGCCCAACCTCTGGTGGGTGGTCAGGTCCTCACCGGAACGGTCGGTATTCTGGCGATCGCGTACGTGATCGTGAAAATACCCTTCACGTTCAGGTTGCTGAAGGCGGCGTTCGCCGGGGTCCCCGACAACGTCGAGGACGCTGCAGCAATTCTTGGCGCCGGTTCAATGTATACGTTCCGCAGGGTCCTGGTTCCGCTGGTGTTGCCGGCGGCTGCGGCCATCACCGCGCTGAACTTCAACAGCCTGCTGGACGACTACGACACCGCGGTGTTCCTCTCACACCCGATCTATCAGCCACTGGGTGTGGTGATCCGCAACGCCACCACCGGGGACCAGATCAACGACACCACCGCGCTGACCTTCGTCTACACGGTGCTGTTGATGATCATCTCCACCTTCACCATGTGGCTGGTCTATGGGCGGAAGTCAGCAAGTGACCGGGCCAACAAACGCCAACGGAAGGCTGCCGCCGGGTCGCAGGGCCCGGCGTCGTCCACGGTGGAACCCGCCGACAAGGCGCCTGTTCGCAACGACAGCTTGCCCTGATCCATTCACAACCTAAGGATGTCCATGTTCGGGCAAGACCAGTTCCACTCCATCAACTCGCTGCTCAACAACAGGTTCGCCGAGAAGAACCCCCTGGTGGCCGTGCATCGCGGGACAGGGTTAGGCATGATCGTCGAGAACACCTCGCATGCCGTGACGGCTGCGCTCCGCAGCGGCGCCGACATGGTTGAAATTGACGTCATCCAATCCACCGACGGCGATTTCTACGTCTTCCATGACGGCACCGAACCGGAGAACTTCGGGATCGATCAGCTCATCACCACCCTCAGCACCGTTGAGGTTGACGAGCTGGTCTACACCCAGAAGACCGCGGCGCCCCGGGTCCACGTCGAGAAACTCGAGCACACCCTGACCTCTTTCCCCGACGTGCTGTTCAACATCGACCGCTCCTGGTTCTACTGGGACCTGCTGCTGCCCTGGCTTGACCAGTTCGACATGGCCGGGCAACTCATCCTCAAGGCGCCCCCAACGCAGTCAGCGATGGATCTCCTCCGCGCGCACCCGGTGAAGTATCCACTGGTGGCCATCGTCTCCAGTCAGGAACAGTTGACCGCGGTGCTCGAGGACCCGGAGATCAATCTCGTGGGCGTCGAGCTGCTGGCGGACAGCCCGGCCCACGCGTTCTGCGATCCGGCGGCGGCCAAGGCCTTCCAGGACCGGGGGCTGCTGGTTTACCTGAATGCTCTGAACCTCAGCGACGGAACCGTTCTGATGGCCGGCTGGGATGACAATCTTTCGGTGACCGGCAATCCGGATGACGGCTGGGGGCGCCTCGTCGGCCTGGGCGCCGACGTTATCCAGACCGACTGGCCTGCGCTGCTGAACGCCTACCTTGGCCGGGATATCCGCGGACTAAGCTGGCAGTCAAGTGCACACTCAATGCAGCGGAGCTAGCGGTGAGGATGGATCGCTTGGCAGAGAAGAAGAACGACGACGCGAAACCGGCCTCTGCGTGGTCGAAGGTCACCATGTCCGACGTCGCACGGGAAGCCAACGTGTCAACAGCAACCGTGTCCCGGTTTCTCGACGGGATGGTGCCGGTCCTGGAACCCACCAGGGCCAAGGTGATGGAGGCGATCAAGAAGACCGGTTACATCCGCAACGAGGCCGCCACGCGGCTGGCGCGCGGAACCTCCGACACCGTCGGACTGCTGATCCGCGACCCGAACAACCCGTACTACGGAATCCTGCATTCCGAACTGCAGCTCGGTGCGGCCGAGCATAAACTCCACCTGCTGACCGTCGCATCCCCTCCGGGGTTCAACCCGATGACTGAAAACTTCGGACTCCGCCGGCTGCTCGAGCAACGGGTCGGCGGCATCCTCGTCGCCACCGGTACGATCGCGCCCGATGAGCTGTCCTCGTTTGTCCGCGACGTTCCCACGGTCGTTCTGGGTCGGCCCGAGGAACATCCGACCCTGAACACCGTGTCGCTGGACGAGGTTGCCAATGCCCGGCTGATTGTCGACGCCGTCCTCTCCTGCGGGCACAAGGACATCGTCGTCACGTTCCCCGAAACCAACCACTCGGGTCTGCTCATCGAGCATCTGCGTGGCACCTGGTTGACCCGCCACCTACGGGAAGCCGGAGCCAACGTCATCACCGTTGACACGCCTTCCTTGGCGTCGGCCGATATCGAATCAACTCACCGGCAGGTCATCGACCTGGTGCGGGACCAGCAGGTGACTGCGGCCCTCTTCACCTCTGATATGAAACTGCTGGGCTTCCTCAAGGCCGCCCAGGAAGCCGGCATCCGGGTCCCCGAGGACGTTTCCGCCACGGGATTTGACGGCCTGCTCCCCGGCACCGAGTTGTTGGGGCTGGCCACGGTGCGGCTGCCCGTGGAGGCGCTGGCCAGGCGCGGCATGGAAATCATTCACGAGGAAATGGTCAGCGACGCCAGGCTGCCGGTCCGCCATGAGTCGCTGGTCGGATCGTTCCTGCCCGGACGCACCCTGGCAGCACGGCCTCCCCAATAGCGTGGATGGGCGGTTCTTGGGGGGATCGCCCATCCCACATTCAAAACCTCGGGCGGAGGCTCCAGGGGTCACTGCGGCAGAATGACAGCTACCTCCCAGGGGTCAAAAACAAAATTGTTGAACAATACCTTGCGCAGATTGTTCAACAACCTGTAGGGTCGTTCCAATACAAAATGTGACTCCAGTCACCTTGAAGTTACGGACGGGCCCATGGCAGATACCGAGAACAAACCGAAGCTGAGCTCCTCTGCTCGGCGCACCGCGCTGCTGGGAGCCATGTTCCTCATGGCGACCAGCGCCATTGGGCCTGGCTTCATCACCCAGACCACAGTGTTCACCGCCCAGATCGGCGCAGCGTTCGCGTTCGCCATCCTGGCGTCGATCCTCATCGACATCGCCGTGCAGATGAATGTCTGGCGGGTCATCGGCGTTTCCGGGCTGCGTGCCCATGAGCTCGGCAACAAGGTCCTTCCCGGCGTCGGTTGGTTCCTGGCCGGCCTGGTCTTCATTGGCGGGGTGGTCTTCAACATCGGCAACATCGCCGGCACCGGGCTCGGCGCCAACGCGATGCTCGGTATCGACCCGAAGATTGGCGGCGCGATCTCCGCCGTCATCGCCATCATGATTTTCGTCAGCAAAAGGGCTGGCATGGCGCTGGACCGGATTGTGGTGTTCCTCGGCGCCATCATGATCCTCCTGATGATCTACGTGGCCATTGTCGCCGCTCCTCCCGTCGGCGAGGCCCTCAAGAACGCGATCCTCCCCGAACAGATCGACTTCCTCATCATCACCACCCTGGTCGGCGGGACCGTCGGTGGCTACATCACCTACGCCGGTGCCCACCGCATGCTCGACTCCGGGGTCACCGGTCCGGACAACGTCGGGGAAATCACCCGCAGCTCGGTGATCGGCATCCTGGTCACCGGAGTCATGCGGGTGCTGCTGTTCCTGGCGATCTTCGGCGTCGTCGCCGGCGGTGCGGTACTGACTAGCGACAACATGGCCGCTGAGGCCTTCGGTATTGCGGCCGGCGAGATCGGCATGCGGGTCTTCGGCATCGTCCTCTGGGCCGCCGCGATCACCTCGGTGATCGGTGCCGCGTTCACCTCGGTCTCCTTCATCACCACCTCAAAGACTCCCGAACGTAAGCGGAACCTCATTACGGTAGCCTTCATCGCCGGTTGCGCCGTGGCCTACCTGTTCCTCGGCCAGGCACCACAGGAACTGTTGATCTTCGCAGGCGCGTTCAACGGTCTGATTCTGCCGGTCGGCTTCGGTGTGCTGCTCTTTGTGGCCTGGCGTCGCCGCGACCTGATGCACGGCTACGTCTACCCCAAGTGGCTGTTGACCATCGGCATCATCACCTGGTTCCTCACCCTGTTCCTCGGCTACACCTCCATCACCGGGCTGGCAAAGCTGTGGGGCTGATCAAGCTGCCAGCCGATCCGGCCGCGATGCTGCCCGCCGACGCGCGCGCCGCCTTCCGCGCCGGACTGGTGAGCCCGACGTCGGGCTGGTCCCGCGGTTACGCGCAGGTGAACGTGTTGGCGATCCCGCGGGAGCAGGCGTTCGATCTGCTCCTGTTCGCCCAGCGGAACCCGAAGCCGTGCCCCATCCTCGGAGTGTTGGAGCCGGGCGAAACCACCGGGCCGCTGCTGGCTGGCGGCGACATCCGGACCGATGTCCCCAAGTACACCGTCTATCACGACGGCGTTCTGGTGGACGAGCCCACCGACATCACCGAGCACTGGCGCGATGACCTGGTGACGTTCCTGTTCGGCTGCTCCTTCACCTTCGAGACCGCACTGCAGGACGGCGGCGTCAGGATTGCGCACATCGACCAGGGCGTGAACGTGCCGATGTACCGGACGAACCGGGAGGCCGCCCCGGCTGGTGCCATGTCCGGGCCGCTGGTGGTGTCCATGCGCCCGGTTCCGGCTGCCCAGGTGGCCGACGCCGTCCGCATCACCTCCCGCTACCCGGCCGTCCACGGCGCACCGGTGCACGTGGGGAATCCGGAGGAGTTGGGTGTCGACCTGGGTTCGCCGGACTTTGGCGATGCGGTGCAGATCCCCGAGGGTCATCTTCCGGTGTTCTGGGCCTGCGGGGTCACCCCGCAGGCGGCGGTGATGCAGTCACGGCCGCCGCTGGCGATCGGCCACGCGCCGGGACACATGCTCATCACCGATGCCCGGGACAGCGATTACCTGGTGCCCTGACTGTTGGTGTCCTAGGACGCTTCGTCGGCGAGGTGGCCCAGGAGCTCGGCCTCGGCCGAGTCCAGGTAGGCACGCAGCCCTGCAGCGGCTTCGTCACGCTGCCCGGCCCGGAGCCGCTCGACCAGCTGCACGTTGCGGTCCACATAGTGGCTGTGAAAGTCAGGGGCCGACGCCATCGCGTGGAACACCAGCCTCATCTCGGCGAGCACCCGGTCCATCAGCGTGCGCAGCGATTCGCTGCCGGTCAGGCCGACGACGGCGCTGTGCAGCGCCTGGTTGGCGTCGGCCATGTCCGGCACCGATCCGGCGTCGCGCGCCGCCTGGGCCCGCCGGACAATGGCTTCCATGTTCTCAAGGACCTCGGGGGTGACCTCGCCCCACAGGGCGGCGGCGGGTTCGATCATCCGGCGGACGCGGTAAATCTCGCGTACTTCCTCGGCTCCCGGGGATGCCACAAACACGCCGCGATTGGGGATCCGCGTGACAATCGACTCGCCGGCAAGCGTGGAGAACGCTTCACGCAGGGTATTGCGGGAAACGCGGAGCGCCGTCGACAACGACTGCTCCGACAACTTGGACCCCGGCGTCAGCTCGCCGGCGGCGATCCGACCCCGCAGGACGGTCGCGATCCACGCCGCCGTGTGCGCGTGCTCGGCCGAACCCGAACCCGAACGAGATGCCCCGTTATCCAGCTCTGCGGCTGCTGCTCTAGCCATGCCTTCCCCCAACATCGTCACCAACAGATGTTAGCCGACCGTGCTGAGAACCTTCCCCAGGACTTCTCCGCGCGCGACGGCGCCACCCGGCTCCTGCCCGCCGCGCTGGAACGTGCCGGCCGACGTGGAGAGCACCTCGGTTTCCATCTTCATGGCCTCCACGACGGCGACGGGCTGGCCCGCGGTGATCGTGGCGCCGTCATCGGCCAGCCACTTCACCAGGGTGCCGCCCATCGAAGCGGTGACTGCGCCGTCGTCGTTCGTTGCAGTGTCGGGGGACTGTGCGGCGGCGTTTCCGTTAGCGTTGTCGCCACCGTTCATTAGCGCGGCGAAGACCTCGGGAGGCAATCCCAGCTGGACCGCTTTGCCGTCGATTTCCACGGTGAGGGTTTCCCTGCGGGCGAGTGGACCAGTGGTGCCACTCGACAACGCGGCGTCCAGCCGTTCAGCGAAGGCATTCTCGATCCAGGTGGTGTAGACGCCGAGCCGTTCCGGGTTGGTGAAGTCGGGTTCCCGCACCACCGCGCGGTGGAAAGGAATCACCGTGGGGAGGCCTTCGATCCGCAGTTCGTCGAGCGCAGCGCGGGCCCGGCGGAGAGCCTGCGGCCGGTCTTCGCCGTGGACGATGAGCTTGGCCATCAGCGAGTCGTACTCGGCGGGGACGCTGGAGCCGGAGCGCACCCCGGTGTCCACGCGGATGCCCGCACCGGTGGGCGCCTCGAATACGTCAATCGGGCCGGGGGAGGGCAGGAACCCGCGGCCGGCGTCCTCGGCGTTGAGCCGGAACTCGATGGCGTGGCCCTGCGGCGCCGGATCCTCGGTGATGCTGACGGGCAGGCCAGCGGCGATCCGGAACTGTTCGCGGACCAGGTCGATGCCCGACGTCGCCTCGGTCACCGGATGCTCCACCTGCAGGCGGGTGTTGACCTCCAGGAAGGAGATCACGCCGTCGGGCGCCACCAGATACTCAACGGTGCCCGCGCTGGTGTACCCGGCCTCGCGGCAGATGGCGCGGGCCGACTCGTGGATGCGGGTGCGCTGATCATCGGTCAGGAACGGGGCGGGGGCCTCTTCGACAAGCTTCTGGTTGCGGCGCTGCAGGGAGCAGTCGCGGGTGCCGACGACGACGACGTTGCCGTGCGTATCGGCCAGGACCTGGGCCTCGACGTGACGCGGCTTGTCGAGGAACCGTTCGGCGAAGCACTCGCCGCGCCCGAACGCGACGGTCGCCTCGCGGACCGCCGACTCAAACGCGTCGTCGATATCTTCCATCCGGTGGGCGATCCGCATCCCGCGACCGCCGCCGCCGTAGGCCGCCTTGATGGCGACGGGGACGCCGAACTCCTCGGCGAACGCCCGGACTTCCTCGGCGTTGGCGACCGGTCCGTCGGATCCGGGGACCAGCGGGGCGCCGACCTTGACCGCGATCTCGCGGGCGGTGACCTTGTTGCCCAGGCTGCGGATGGCATCGGGTGACGGGCCGATCCAGATCAGTCCGGCGTCCTGCACGGCGTCGGCGAAGTCGGCGTTCTCGGAGAGGAAGCCGTAGCCGGGGTGCACGGCGTCGGCGCCGGCCTGCTTCGCGATAGCGAGGATCTTGTCCATGTTGAGGTACGTGTCGGCGCTGGCCGACCCGCCGAGGGCGTACGCCTCGTCGCTGAGGCGAACGTGGAGGGCGTCGGCGTCGGGCTCGGAGTACACGGCCACCGAGGTCAGCTCCGCGTCGGTGCACGCGCGGGCGATGCGGACAGCGATTTCCCCGCGGTTGGCGATCAGGACCTTCTTCATGGTTGCTACTTTCACGAGCGTCGGGTGGTGATCGGGGTCTGTGTCTTTGTCAGGGGTTGCAGAGTCTCGGGGTCGACGGACTCGAACCGCAGCATCGTTCCGGGCGGCAGCTGGGCCGCGATCGGCAGGTCATCGGGGACGACGACGCCGATCACCGGATACCCGCCGGTCACCGGATGGTCGGCCAGGAACAGCACGGGCAGCCCCGAGGGCGGCACCTGCAGCGATCCGGCGACGACTCCTTCGCTGGGAAGTTCATCGGCGGTGAGGCGTTCGAGCGGCTCTGCCGCTTCCTGGTTCTCGTCTGTGGCGAGCCGGACGCCGATCCGGTTCGATTCGGCGGTCACGGTCCAGGTCTGGCTGGTGATTGCGGTCCGGGACTCGTCAGTAAACCAGTCGTGCCGGGGCCCGCCGGTGATCCGCAGGAGCGCAGGGGTTTCCAAACCCAGCCGGACGGCGTCGGGAAGCGTCGACGGTTCAGCTGCGCCGACCGTGCGGCCCTGCTCAATTGCCCCAATCGGCAGGACCACCCCGGCTGCGAGGGGATCCGGTCCGATTCCCGACATCACATCGGTGGACCGGCTGCCCAGCACCTCGGGCACATCGATTCCGCCGCGGATGGCCAGGTAGGTGCGTAGCCCGGCGGCGGGCTGGTCGAGGGTGAGGGTTTCGCCGTCGTGCAGGGCAAACGGTGAACACATCGGTGCCGTGCGGGTGCTGTCGCCGCCGGCGTCGTTGGTGGTGATCTCGGCGGGTGTGATGGCTCCCGCCAGGGCGAGCGTGAGTTCGCCGTGGGCCCGGACAGTGAGGCCGCCGAGGATGGTTTCGATCACCGCGTCGCCCGGTGCGTTGCCGACCAGCCGGTTGGCTTGGCGGGCGCTCGCGGTATCGGCGGCGCCGGCTTTGGAGACGCCGACGTCGCCGAGGCCGGGTCGGCCCAAATCCTGGATCAGTGACTGCGGTCCTGATGCGAGGATCTCGAGTGAATGACCGGTTTGGTTAGGCGCGTCCAGCGACGTACTGGCTCCGGAGGCTGGGCCTGACACCGTGACCGTTTCCCGCACAGCCACGTACTGCACGGCGGTGCCCGGGCGGAGCAGGGCCGGTTGGTCCCGACCCAGATCCCAGAGGCGGGANGGTCCTGCCGATCAGCTGCCAGCCGCCGGGGGAGCGTCGCGGATAGACGGCCGAGAAGTTGCCGGCCAGCGCCACCGCTCCGGCGGGGACGGCGGTGCGTGGTGAGGTGCGGCGGGGAACGGTGAGCGTCTCGTTCTCGCCGACCAGGTACGCGAATCCGGGGGCGAAGCCGCCAAACGCAGCCGTCCACAGTTGGCCGGTGTGCGCGGCAATGACACCGTCAGGGTCGAGGCCGGTGAGGCGGCCCACTTCGGCGAGGTCGTCGCCGTCGTACACCACCTCGATCCGCACCGGATCGCCGACCGGCGCTGAGTCAGCGGCCGGTGATGTGTCCAGTTGCGCGACGGCGGTCCGGGCGGCGCGGGCGCTGGTGCCGGAATCGAAGACGGCGAGCACGGTCCGGGCGGCGGCGAGGACGTCGACCTGCCCGCGGAGTGGGTGCTGCTGCAGGTGGGCGTGGACCGCGAGGACCGATTCGAGCGATTCGAGTTGGATCAGGAGGGCGCGGGGCCCGGCCCAGCGAATCTCGGGAGGGGTCACACGAAGCTCCGGATGTCGATGCCAGCGGCCTCGAGATCGCGGCGGACGGCGGCGGACATGGAGACCGCACCGGTGGTGTCGCCGTGGAGGCAGATGCTTTCGGCGGTGGTCTTCAGGGTTGAGCCGTCGCGGGCGATGATGACTCCCTCGGTGGCGAGGCGGACCATATTGGCGGCGACCTCATCCTCGTCGTGGAGGACGGCTCCGGGTTCGCGGCGTGAGACCAGGGTGCCGTCGGGGTTGTAGGCGCGGTCGGCGAAGGCTTCGGCCACGCCGCGGAGGCCCGCCTTTTCTGCTGCGTCGAGGGCTACCGACCCGGGGAGGAGCAGCAGGGGGAGATCGCCGCCGAACGCCTTGACGGCGTCGACCACTGCCTGGGCCTGTACCTCGTGGGTGACGATGGTGTTGTAGAGGGCGCCGTGGGGTTTGACGTATTTGATGGTGCCGCCTGCGGCCCGGGAGATCGCGTCGAGGGCGCCGATTTGGTACAGCACGTCGTCGGCGAGCTCTGTGGAGGAGAGGTCGAGGAAGCGGCGGCCGAATCCGGCCAGGTCCCGGTATCCGACATGGGCGCCGATAGTGACGCCAGCTTCGACGGCGTCCCGGCAGGTCTGCGCGATAGTGGAGGGGTCCCCGGCGTGGAAGCCGCAGGCGACGTTGGCGCTGGAAACGGAGCGGAAGATGGCGGCGTCGTCGCCCATGGTCCAGTTTCCGAACGATTCGCCGACGTCGCTGTTGAGGTCGATGTACACCATTGTGATCCTCGTCTCTCCTGAGTGGTCTCTCTAGGATGCACGAGTTTAACGGATTGTTCAACAATTATTCATCCGAGACTTTTGGGCGGCAAGGGTGGCATCATCGATTGATGAGCCCTAAGAGCCGCACGCGCAAGCCGAAATCAGCGGGCAAGGAGAGGCGAAACGCCCCTCCGCCCAATCCCATCGCGGAACTGTACCGCCGGGTCGCGCCGCATTTCGCTGCGGACTTGGACCAGACGTCGTCGTTGGAATCGGAGCAGATGGCTTCGGCCGTCTACGCAGGCATGCACCAGACCACCAATCTGGGCGCAGGCATCGACAACACATTGTTCAGCGACTGGGTGGGCCACGCTGAACGTCAAGCTAATCGGACCTCAGCCGCGGTGCTGTGGGCGATGGCGCAGGTAGCTGACGCGCCCGGTGACGCCCAGGCCGCAGCCGCCGCCGGACGGCTGGCCGAGGCCGGGGTCGAACCGCCCGCCTGGCTTGCCCCGCTGCGGAAACTGGAAGCCACTGCGGCCTGGATGCTTACTGACGTATTCGGTGACTTCATTGAAATTGTCATCGAGTTCCGCGCCGGGCGACGTAAACATGGTCTGTACCTGAGCATCGACACCAACCATCTGGGCGGCTACGCCACTGAGGTGGTCTTCAGCGACAGTGCACGCGATCTCCTCAAGACCCTTGAACGCTCGGCTTTGAGAATGGCTGGGGCAGCGGTGGTGCCGGTTGGGCTGCCGGAAGCACGCCGGCTGGGCCTTGATGCCATCGCGGCCACTGACATCACCAGCAACCCGGAGGTGGGCCCCAACTACGACCGGGACCGGGCTTTGGCGCTGAAGCGGTTACTCGCGCTGCCGGAGAGCAGCGTCGTCGACGTTAATGCGCGGAGGGCGCAGAGCGAAGCCGAGGAACAGGCGCAAATTCGAGCTGATGAGGCCGAGTCCGAGCGGTTGGTTGCCACGTTCATGCGGGCCATTCAAAAGGACATAGCTCCTGCATCGGCGCGGGCGTTCAAAGAGCAGTTCATTCGCCTCGCCGACTTGGCGATTGGCTTTGGCCGTGACTACGACGGCGGCCGGCTGGTGCGTGTGAGTCCGCCGAAAATGGACACATTTGTTGGATGGTTCCTTCCGCGCAAAGTGATGCTCGACGACGTCGAGTTGGAGGCACTTCCCTGGTTCCTCAACGCGTGGGTTGACTGGTGCGCCGCGCAGATGGGGCTCCCCGAGGCGGCCGTGGACTTGCTGGTGGATGCTGTCGGGGAAGCTCTCGACGACGCTGAAGAATTGAGGAACTCGGATGAGGACGAACGGTCACCGGGGATGGCCTTTCTTGAAGGACTGGATCTGGCGAACCTTGAGGAGGCGCAGGCTGCGATGGACCGTCGACAACTGGCGATGCCGTACTTTGGCACCTGGATTGGTAGCGATGACTACCCGCAGCTGAACGCGAACAAGCCAGAGGAGCTGCGATTGCTGGTGCTTGGGGAGCTGGAGGAACTGCACACGGTGGGAATGGACGAGTATCCTTCCAGTGCCGCACCCGATGGTTCTCCGGTGTGGAGCGCTGCGCTGCGTGAACTGGTGGTGTCACAGCTGTGGAACGATGAACCACCTCAGGTGTGGCAAGCAGCTCAGCGACTGCGGACACAGGGGCTGGGTCGTGAGGAGATCCTGGATCAACTGCAGGCGGTGCTCGCCGGCCATGTGGATGCGACCAAGGTTCAGCCGGGCTCCGGGTTTGGCTCGGCTGTGCATATCAAGGGTTACATGGCCGCGCTGGCAGCTGTTGGCGCTGCTGGACGAAAAGGCGGCCACCTTCGGTCGGTATAGAGGGCCTGGTTTGGTAGGTGCGGTGCTATATCCGATTCAAACTGTGCATGCACTGCATCCATTGCATGCACTTTTCGAAACTGAGAATGCATGCATCGCATGCAATGCATGCGCCTTTCCAAACGCATACCCTCCCACACACCCTTAGCCGGTTCCCGCTACGCTCTTCCCATGACTAGCAGCCAACCACCGAAGCGAGCGTTCGCCGGGCCATCCGCATCGACATCGACATCGACATCGGCATCGGCGGTAACGGCGACGGTCGACGTCGTGGCCGTCCAGCGGCGTACCGTCTGGGTGCTGATTGTCGGGCAGATCCTGGGTGGGATCGGAATCGGGTGCACCGTTTCGATTGGGGCGGTGATGGCCGCCAATATTTCCGGGTCGGATGCGCTGTCCGGTACGGCGACGACGCTGAGCACCCTGGGTGCCGCGGCGAGTGCCATTCCGCTGGCGCGGCTCGCGCAACGGCTGGGCCGACGTCGGGCGCTGACCACTGGTGCGCTTCTTGCGGCGACGGGATCGGTGGTGGCTATTGTTGCCGCGTGGCTGAGCTCGTTCCCTCTGCTGTTGCTTGCTTTCGCCTTTCTCGGCGTGGGCACCGCGGTGAATCTTCAAGCCCGATTCGCAGCCACCGATCTGGCGAGTTCGCAGCATCGGGGGCGGGACCTCTCCTTGGTGGTCTGGTTCACTACGATCGGCGCTGTGCTGGGGCCGAATCTGATCGGGCCGGGGGAGGCGATCGCGTCGACGCTGCAGATGCCCTCGCTCACGGGGTCCTTCCTGATCGCGGTGTTTGCCCAGCTGGCCGCAGCGACGGTCTACCTGGTGGCGCTGCGCCCCGACCCGTATCTGTTGAGCAAATCCAACGCTCCCGAGAATGGCCTTGAGGCAGCTCCCGGCGCCATCCATGAGCGGGGTCCGCTGGTGTTTGCCATTGGCTCCATCGCTATCAGCCATGCGGTGATGGTGTCGGTGATGTCCATGACGCCGGTGCACCTGATCAATCACGGCGTCACGCTGACCATTATTGGACTGACCATCAGCTTGCACATTGCCGGGATGTTTGCGCTGTCGCCGGTGTTCGGGTGGCTCAGCGACAGGGTGGGCCGGGTGGCGACCATCCTGATTGGGCAGGGCCTGTTCGCGGTGTCGCTGCCGATCGTTGCGTTGGGCGAGGACGATCCGGTCCTGGTGACCGTGGGACTGGTGTTCCTCGGACTGGGCTGGAGTGCGGCCACTGTCGCGGGGTCGGCTCTGGTGGCGGATCTTGCGACCGGTGCTGCCCGGCCGAAGATTCAGGGCCGGACCGACCTCATCATGAACCTTGCCGGCGCTGCCGGGGGAGCGGCATCAGGCGTGGCTCTGGTGCTGATTGGCTATGCCGGGTTGGCGTGGGCCGCCGGCGTGCTGGTGTTGGTGGTCGTGGCGGGATCGCTGGTGGCTGGGTCCAGGAATCGAGAGACAACAGAAGTGTGACAATCTGTGCCCCGTTGGGTGGGGTCTGCTCCTGATAGCGGTGGAGCGGTATTTACGCCGTCGGAAACTGCAGCACGCCACCCTGGTAGACCTGCCCGATCATGGAGCGCAGACCAGCCAGCTGCTCGGTCGATTCCAGTTGGCCGTTAAGCACGACGATGTCGGCTAGGTGCTTCTCTGCCAACCGGCCGACGGAGTTGAGGGGCGTGATGAGTTCGCCCGGCACCGACGTGGAAGCGGCCAACACCTGCTCAAGGGTCATGCCGGCGTCGGCCATCAGAGCGAGTTCCTCCAGGTTGTCGCCGTGCGCGCCGACCCCCGCGTCGGTGCCCATGCCAACCCTGACTCCCGCGGCGATGGCTCGGGCGACCGACTGGCGGTGGTCTTCCGCCACCTGCTGGGCCTTGTCGATGACCTGTTGCGACAGCCCGCTGGTACCGGATTCGCCCTTGCGGATGACAGCCAGCGGAGCTGAAAGGGTGGGCACCAGGTAAGCCTTGGTGTCCAGGAACAGCTGGATTGCCTCGTCGGTGAGGTAGATGCCGTGCTCGATGGTCCGCACGCCCGCCCGCAGCGCGTTGATGATCCCGGCGGTGCCTTGCGCGTGGGCCATCACGTATTTGCCCTGCATCCCGGCTTCCTCAACGACGACGGCGATCTCCGCGGGGGTGAACTGGGAGTGCCTCGGGTCGGTGGTTGGCGAGAGTACCCCGCCGGTGGAGCAGATCTTGATCTGGTCGGCGCCGGCCCGTAGGAGCGTGCGAGTGACCTTCCGGACTTCCTCGACGCCGTCGGCGATGCCGCTGGGACGGCCGGGATGAGGCCCAAAATCCGGGGAATCGAGTCCCGACGGGTGCCACAGATCGCCGTGGCCACCGGTTTGGGACATGATGCTGACGGCGATGCGGAGCCGTGGACCCTTGACGATCCCGGTTTCGACCGCCTGTTTCGCACCCAGGTCGGCGCCACCGGCGTCACGCACGGTGGTGACACCTGCGCGGAGGGTTGCCTCGAGATTCCGCACGGACTCGTAGAACTGCAGCGAGTAGGGATCGACCATCGCCTGGATGGAGCCGGGAGTGGAGGTCATCACGTGAACGTGCAGGTCGATCAGGCCGGGAAGGACCGTGCGACCAGCACAATCCACCACCGTGGCCTCCGCATACGCGTCGACTGAACCGGCGTCGCGGCCCACAGCTTCGATCATGCCGTCGCGGATGACGACGTCGGTTTGGCCGGGGAGGAAGCGTTCGCCGTCGAACACGTGGCCGTTCCTCAAAACTGTCGCAACCGTCATTGCTGCCTTTCGCGGGTTGACCGCAGCCAGGCGCTGCAGGCGTTTAGCGGCCAGCCTACAGCCAATCCGTCCGCCGCAG
>NZ_ALPM01000034.1:36787-51448 GCF_000294595.1 Arthrobacter sp. TB 23
TGGGCCCCGCCGGGACGCTGCACCAACACCTGGTTCACGCCAGTCAGCCCGTTCTCGAATCCCAGTGCGCTGGTCGCCATATAGAGGCGCCACACCCGGGCCCGACCCTCGCTTGTCAGACCGACCGCTTCGTCCCAATGATCTTCAAGGTTCTGCACCCACGCGCGGAGGGTGAGCGCGTAGTGCTGACGCAACGCTTCGACGTCGAGCACCTCGAACTTCGCTGACTCCAGGGCGCCGAGCATCACCGTGAGGCTGAGCATCTCGCCGTCGGGAAAGACGTACTTGGGGATGAATGAATCGGGGTCCGGGCGCATCGTGTCACCGGCATTCCAGGAGATGGCGTGATTGAGCAGTCGGCCGCCGGGGCGCAGCAGGCCGAACAGGTGGCTCGAATACCCGGCAATCTGGTCGCGCCCCACATGTTCGGACATGCCGATGGAACTGATCGCGTCGAAAGGGCCGTCGTCAACGTCGCGGTAGTCCTGCACCCGGATCTCCACCTGCTCGGTGAGCCCGGCCTCGGCCACCCGTTTGCGGGCACGCTCCGCCTGTTCGGCGGACAGGGTGACGCCGACGACGTCGGCCCCGTAGCGTTCCGCCGCATGCAGCGCGAAACTGCCCCAACCGCAGCCGACATCGAGTACCCGCATCCCCTGTTCCAGGCCGAGTTTCCGGCAGACCAGATCGAGTTTCGCCTCCTGAGCCGCGTCAAGACCGGTTTCGGGGGAGTCCCAGACCGCGCAGGAGTAGACCATGGACGGGCCGAGGACGAGCGCGTAGAAGTCGTTGCCGACGTCGTAATGATGGGAGATGGCGACGGCGTCGCGTTTCTTGGAGTGTTTCCGTCCGACCCGGTCGATCGTGATTTCCTCGGGCGGGGGCGTGGGGTTGCGGCCAATGGCGCCCAACCGGATCGCTGTGCGCAGCAACCGGGCGCGCTCGCGGAGGGTCAGGGGGCTGAAGGGTTCCAGTTCGGCGAATTTACCGACGGCGCTCAGGGCGGTGAAGCTTGTGTAGAGGTCACCGGGAGCGTCGATATCACCGGCGACGTAGGCCCGGCTTAGACCCAGCATGCCGGGAGACCAAAGCATTCGCCGCAGTGCTCGCCGGGACCGGAACTCAATCACCGGCGCCTCTGCCGGGCCGGCCTCCGAGCCGTCCCAGGCCCGCAGACGAAGCGGGATCTGTTCGGTTCCCAAGACAATCCCCAGCGCCTCGGCCAATAGTGCTGCGGCCCCCCGTGATTTGCTCATAGCCATGTCTACTCCGGTTTTCCCCGGAGGGCTAGGGCAGTTCGGCCAGCGGCTCGGCGAGGAATGAGCCATTAGGATGGCGGAAGACAGGACTACGGTCCGGAGGAGAGCGGAATGGCGGGGATTACCAGTGCCGACGTGGCTCGCGAGAGCGGCGTCTCGCGCACCACGGTCAGCTATGTACTGACGGGGCGCGAGGGCGTGAGTATCTCCGAAGAGACGCGGCGGAGGGTTCTGGAAACCTCCAAGCGGCTCGGCTACGCGCCGTCGGCTGCAGCGCGGGCGCTGAAGACCGGGCGCAGCGACCTGGTGCTGTGCATTCTTCCGGACTGGCCCATCGGTCCGGTGATCGAAACACTCCTGGATCACCTCGCTGATGAAGTTGCCGAGCGGGGCCTTTCAGTTCTGGTGCACCACGCCCGCGGACACCGTCCGCTGCAGGATCTGTGGCGTGCCGTCACGCCGCGCGCGGTGATTGGTTTCGCACCGTTCGACGACGACGATCTCCGGGCCATGCGCCAGGCCGGCATTCAGGTGTTGGGGACCCAGGGGGAGGCGGTGGGACCGGCGCCGTCTCGACCCTCCGAAAGCCAGATACGGATCGGACAGTTGCAGGCTCAGCAGCTCATTGCCTCCGGGAAACACCGGATCGCGTATGCGTGGCCCACCGATTCCCGCGTTGAGCATTTCGCAGCGGATCGGTTGGAGGGCGTCCGTCGTGAATGCGCGGACCACGGCCTGCCCGAGCCGGAAGTGCTGTCGGTAGACCTTGAGGCAGCCTCGGCCGCTGCAGCGCTGCGTACCTGGCGAGAGGGGCCGGACCCGGTGACCGGTATCGCCGCGTACAACGACGACGTCGCGCTCGCCATTCTGGCCGGGCTTCGGCTGCACGGACTCGCATGCCCCGCGCAGGTGGCAGTCGTTGGGGTTGACGACGCGCCGGCTGCCCGTCTCGCCGACCCGCCGCTCACCACCATCTCCCAATCCATCGAACTACAGGCACGGTACCTGGCTGGCCTCGTCCTCGCCGGTCTGGGTGACCAGGCGGAGGACGAGGCTCCAACCTTCCCCGGTGACGGGATGGTGCTGGTGGTTCGCGGCTCAGCGTGACTCGTCTGAGCCGGGCGCCGCCGTCCAGGACCTACTGGTACTGCACCACGTAACTGGGGATACCCGTGTTGTCGTTGCTGACCGGGGCCCCGGTGTTGTTGACGACGTGGTCAATGGTGCCCGCGCCGAGATTCACGGTGAGGATGTGGTTCAGCTGCACACCGGCTGTGTCCGGAACTTCGAAGCCCCGGGTTGCGTGGATGGTCGGATCCACGTTGGTGAAAATGTAGGAGCCGCCGCCCCAGAGGGTGTGCTTCGTGACGTCGTCGGCCACCTTGTAGCCGGCCCACCCGAGCACGCCGTCGTGCTGCCAGGCCTCCTGATTGGGAGGATCATAGGGAAGCTCATTCTGGAAGAAAACCGTCCGGCCGTTTTCACCGTTCCAGATGACGTTGTACTCCTGGTAATGCTCCACGAAGAGTCCCGTGGCGGTCACGTTGTCACCGTTGATGATCACACCGTTACGGCCCGTGCTGACATCCCATCCGAAGGTACCCTCGATACCGTGATCTGCACGCCACGCCCAGATGTGATCGATGAGGACATTGTCGCTGTTGACCTCAAGGCTGAGGTCCGCCTTTCCGACGTTTGGTCCGCCGATCCGGAAGTACACATCACTCAGGGTGGTGGGATTCAGCGGGTCGTTCTTCTTACTGCTGTTGTTTCCGTTCTTCGTGCCGATCTGCAGCAGGAGGGGTGAGTTGACCTCTCCACCGTCGATCGTCACACCGGCCAGCACGACGCCGGGCACGTCGGCGACGCGCATTGGCATCGCCCCGTTTTTCGCGGTCAGGGTTGCATGACCCATGCCCAGGACGACCGTGTTGGCCCGTTTGATCGCAATAGTGTTGTCGATGCCGTACACCCCGGGGGTTAGCAGGAGGTGCTTGCCGCGTGCGAGCTGGCTGTTGATGGTCTGGACAGAGTCCGAGGGGTCCGCGACGAAGAAATCGGACAGTTTGATGGTGGTGCCCGGGGTGATTCCGTCCTTCCAGGAAATCCCGCTGGAGTCGATCTGTGCGGAGGGTACCCGCACGTTATAGGCGCCGTCGTCGTCAACGAAAAGGTAAGGCTTCTCGCGGCTGACCGGGGTTGTTTCGAGGGTGGTGTACGGAGGAGTGGGGAAGGTGCTGTCCGCCGGGGCGCCGTCGACACCGGCAAACACGGCATTCCACACACCGTTGGACCAGGAGCCGATTTCGCTGTTGCGCGTGAACCACTGCTGCTGGGAACCATTGATGATGTCGTTGGCCTTGGAGTCAGCCATGTATCCACCGCTGGCAAATTGCGGCCCGGCAGTGCAGTAGTCCATCAGGGAAAGCGTTCCGCCGGTGACGTTGACGCGGCGCAGCGAGACGGCCTGGGAGACGGCCCAGAAGTTGGCGGTTGCACGGCACCCGTCCTGGCCTGCACCGTTCACCTGGAGGGTCAGGTTGGAGAGGGTGCGCCAGAAGTTGTTGAGGGCGATGCAGTTGCTGGTGCCGTTGTCCTCAAGACAGCGGTTATAGACCTCAATCTTGCCGTTGATGGTGACATCGGTCGGGGACTCACCGAGGCCGGCAACCTCGGTGTAGTAGCCCACCTTGAACTGCAGTGGTTTCTCGTCGGTGCCATAGGTGCCGGGCAGAAAAAGCAGGGACTGGCGGTTGGTGCCCATTTCGTCGTCGATCTGGCGGGCGTTGACAGCATCAACCGTGGCCTGGATGTCTTCGACGGGCATTGTGGGCGAGAAAACCGTCACGTTCGGACCGAGATCCGGCACGGCGGGCAGATGTTTGGACTTTTTATCCTGCACGTCGGCGGGGGAGGCAACTGCGGCAGGACCTGGAGCCACCAGGAGCGCAGCAGTCAGACCGGCAGCCAGGAGGGTGGGGATCATGGGACGTGATCGCCCGGTGGCAGAAGGCCGGTGGGCTCGACTTTGAAAGGGAGGCGTAGGAGACATGTGTTGACCGTTCTCTCCGTTGAGGGTGTCAGACAGGGTTGGTGACTCGTGTCACTAGTCTGTACAGTGATTCAACCGGACGCGGTCTCTACAGTCAAGGAAATGACGGGGTCGACCAAAGCTTGGTTTGCGCCGCAGAGGCTTAACCGCGTGGGTTCAGGTCCGGGACAGTAGAAGATGGGAAGAACGCTTGGGATCAGGCTCGGCTCTTAGGCCTGCGGCACGGGCTTGCTCAAGACACCAGACGGAAACGCTGGCACCCAGCAGTTTCTTGAGGGGACCGATGTGTTTGACCCGCTCGGTCGCCACAGGTGTGATGCCGCCCACATGAAAAAAGGCAGCCCGCCTAGCATAACCACAGATTCGGCAACCGCTTGCCGTGTAGACACCACCGCGTAGGATCCACCTATGGATAACGCCTATGCCACAGCGGACAAGCCAACCTCGGGCACCGAAACCCAGCTGGTCACGCTCGACGACATCCGAGCCGCCGCCGACCGAATCCAGGACCTGGTGCTACGCACCCCGATCATCGCGTTGCCTCATCCGGACCGACCGTCCGACATCCTGCACCTGAAAGCCGAGTCCCTGCAGCCGACCGGCGCCTTCAAACTCCGCGGCGCCTACAACACCATCTCCCAGGTACTCGATGAGTCCCGAGAACGCGGCATCATCGCCCAGTCCTCAGGCAACCACGCCCGCGCCGTCGCCTGGCTGGCCAAGCGACTCGACCTGCACGCCGTCATCATCATGCCTGACGCCGCCCCGCCCACCAAGGTGGCAGCCGTTCGCGCGCTCGGCGCCGAAGTGGTGCTCGTGCCAGCATCTGAACGGGACAGCCGCACCGTGGAACTCGCTGCCGAACACGGCTACGTCGAGGTACCGCCCTACGACGACGTCCGCATCATCGCCGGTCAGGGCACGGTCGGCCTGGAACTCATCGAGCAACTACCCGACGTCGACGTTGTCCTCGTTCCCATCTCGGGTGGCGGACTCATTTCCGGAATCGCGACTGCCATCAAGTCGCTGCGCCCCGAGGTGCAGGTGATCGGCGTCGAACCCGAACTCGCGGCCGACGCTGCCGAAAGCCTGCGCGAGCAGCGCCGCATCACCTGGGACACCAACCTCACCTACCGCACGGTCGCGGACGGGCTCCGCACGCCAGCCGTCGGCGTCCACCCCTGGGAACACATCCGGCGCTACGTCGACGACGTCGTGACCGTCTCCGAGGGACAAATTCTTGCGGCGGTGCGTCACATCGCGGTGGAGGGACGCCTCGTCGCCGAACCGTCCGGCGCCGTCGCCACCGCAGCCTGGATGCACGACCTGGCGCCGCGCGGTGCAACGGTCGCGGCGGTCGTGTCGGGTGGATCCGTCGATCCAGCCCTGATGGCGCGGGTGCTGGCCAACTGATCACCGTTCGGGATGCCCCCAAGGCGGCAGCGCTGACTCGACGGTGTGGGAGGGGTGTGTGCAGAAAAAGTGCATGCACTGCATGCGATGCATGCATTCTCTGATCAGCCAAGTGCATGCACTGGATGCGATGCATGCACGTTCTAATTCGGGCTACCCCTTCGGGACCTTCCCCGGGTGCGTCCTTGCCCGGAGACCCCTTCGCCCGGATGCCCTTTTGTCTGGGTGCTCCTGGCGAGGCGGCCGGCAGTCAGAACACCTGGAGTCAGAACATTGGGCGTCAGAACATTGGGCGTCAGAACACCGGGGGTCAGAACACCTGGAGTCAGAACACCGGCACCGCAGAGAACGCTGCGGCGCCAGCTTCGGCCACCTGCTGATCCTGGTCAATCGATCCCGTGGACACGCCGATCGCACCCACGATGCTTCCATCCCGCACGAGTGGAATGCCACCCGGGAACACCACGAGCCGGCCACCGTGGGCGTCGCTGAGACCGAAGATGGGCCCATCGTGCCTGGTCATGTCCTGGAGGACTCCGGTTTCGCACTGGAAGGCGATTGCGGTGTAGGCCTTATTGATCGCGATGGTGATGCTGCCGATATTCGCGCCGTCCATTCGGACGTGCGACTTCAGGTTGCCGCCAGCATCGACCACTGCGATATCCATGGGCTGGCCAATCTCTGTGGCCTTCTCGGCTGCGGCGTCGATCACGCGGCGGGCCTCTTCCAGGGTGACAGTCTCCAACACGGTTCCAGTTGCCATGAGCTTCCTCTTCCTCGACATTTTCAGCACAACTCTGTGCTGAGGACAGCGTTGCTGGCATCTGTCGGCTTGCCAAGTAGTGATTACCCCCATGTGGGGGAGGGTGTTCCCTCATATCCAGGCCCAGGAGTTCTCGCCTACCGTGTAATCCACCTACCAAGGAGGTTTGACGTGGGTGTTGTGCCCTTGAAAGATATTGTTGATCCGGCATTTTCGGCGCGCTACGGGGTGCCGGCAATAAACGTATTCAATGATTTGACTATGGAGGCTGTGCTCGCGGGAGCTGTGGAATGCAACTCTCCGGTGATCCTGCAGACATCGGTGAAGACCGTGCGGAGCATCGGCTCCCGGGTCTTGTTTGAGATGTGGGAGTCGCTGACCCGCGGGATCGAGGTGCCGGTGACCCTTCACCTCGACCACTGCCCGGACCGCGAGGTGGTGACCGAGTGCCTGAAGGCCGGCTGGAACTCAGTGCTGTTTGACGCATCAGAGCTTCCGGTCGAGGAAAACCAACGCCAGACCATCGAAGTGGTCCGGGAGGCCCGAAGTTACGGCGCCCAGGTGGAAGGCGAAATCGAGGCCATCACCGGCGTTGAGGACGACCACGGCTCTGATGAGGTGTCGAAGCAGCAAAGTCTCGAGACAGCGTTAACCTTTATCGACGCCACCGGGATCGATGTTTTCGCACCGTCCATCGGCAACGCCCACGGTACGTACAAGGCCGCCCCCGTTTTGGACGTCAACCGGGTGACCGAGATTGTTCAGGCACGCTCCATTCCCATTGCCCTGCACGGCGGAAGTGGGCTGAGCCCTGAACAGTTCCAGGACCTGATCGCCCGGGGTTGCGCCAAAGTGAACATCTCCACGGCATTGAAAGAAACGTTCATGCAGTCCAGCCTGACCTTCCTGAAGCAGGCCGAACAGAACAACAAATGGGACCCGCCGTCGCTCTTCAAGCACACCCGTGGAGACGTGATCGACATGGTCAAGGAGCTGGCCGAACAGTTCGGCAGTGCTGGGAAGGGCAGGTAACCAGTCATGCCCACCTTGATTTTTGACTGCGACGGTGTGCTCGCGGACACCGAACAATTTGGCCACCTCCCGGCCTTCAACCGCACCTTCGAGGAATTTTCGGTACCTGTGCACTGGAGCGTCGATGACTATGCGGAAAAGGTGAAGATTGGCGGCGGCAAGGAACGCATGCGAAGCATTCTCACCGACGACGTGAGCAGTCAGCTTGGGCTGCACGACGACGACGCGAAGGACACGGCGATTCTCGCCTGGCACAAACGCAAAACCGCCATCTATACGGATTTGGTGGACGGAGGCGTCATGCCCGCACGGCGTGGAATCGCCCGGTTGGTTCAGGAGGCGCACGACGCCGGTTGGGGCCTTGCTGTCGCCTCCACCTCCGCGGAACCCGCGGTTCGGGCGGTGCTCACCCACGCCGTCGGGAAGGAGCTCGCCGCCCATTTCGCCGTCTTCGCAGGGGACGTGGTGCCGCGCAAGAAACCGGCGCCCGACATTTATCTGCTCGCACTTGAGGACCTCGGCCTCAGCACCGACGACGTCGTGGTGGTCGAGGACAGCTCAAACGGACTCCGCGCGGCAGTGGCCGCTGGCCTCCGCACAGCGGTCACCGTCAGCAGTTTCACGCGCTCCGAAGATTTCACCGGGGCGTCCCTGGTGGTCACTTCGCTCGGGGACCCTGGTGAGGCCGCCGAGGTGCTCGCCAGCCCGCTCGGCGTTGAGGTGGATGACGTCGTCTCCCTCTCAACTCTCCAACAGCTACTGGATTCACCGTCCGTCACAACCCACCCGGAGGCATCATGACATCCACCGACCTTGAGAACGTCGAATTTGTGGTCCGCTCCATTGCGCATACGGCTGTGGAGAAGGAGCAGGAATTTGGTGACCTTGACGCAGTCGTCGGCGACGGCGACCTGGGCTACTCATTGGCTCGCGGCTTCGAAAAGGTCCTGACCGACTGGGATACCTTCAAGCGCGACGACCCTGCCACTTTTCTGCAGCAGATTGCGCTGGCCATCTCCAGCCGAATTGGCGGAACCTCCGGCCCTCTGTGGGGGACGGCCTTTCTCCGGGCGTCCGCCGCAGCAAAGGCGTCGGGGACCATGGACGGCGCCACGGTCGTCGCGATGCTACGCGGCGCAACCGACGGCATCAAGGCGCGGGGAAATGCCGAGCTCGGGGACAAGACCCTCCTCGACGCGATTGTCCCGGCGACCGACGAGCTGGAACGCGAACTCAGCAAGGGAACTGACGCCGCCGGCTGCCTCAAAGTCTTCTGCGACACCGCCCGGGCCGCAGCCGACGCCACCAGTTCCCTGGAAGCCAGACGGGGCCGGGCCAGCTACAGCGGAAAAAGGAGCATCGGCTCGCCCGACGCCGGTGCGGTGGCAATAGCCATCATGATCGAACGACTGACCGACGAATGGGCGGCACGTTAGCCCGTTCCTTGACCTTCAATTCAACACAACGATGTGGAGCCCAGATGAAAAAGTTTGTCAATGATCCCAAGCAGTTTGTTCCGGAAATGCTCGAGGGATTGGCACTGGCCAATCCTGAGACGCTGAGGTATGTGCCGGAATACAACCTCATCATGCGGTCCGATAGCCCCAACGAGAATAGGGTGTCCATCGTTCAGGGATCTGGTTCCGGCCACGAGCCAGCCCACGTGATGGCTGTAGGCAAGGGGATGCTCGACGCCGCCTGCCCGGGTGACGTGTTCGCTGCGCCGCCGTTCGACTACGTCTTCGAAACCACCAAGCTACTTGCCTCCCCAAAGGGCGTGCTGCTGCTGGTAAACAACTACACCGGCGACAGAATGGTCTTCGACATGGCCCAGGAGATGGCCGCCGCCGAAGGCGTGAACGTGAAGACGCTGTTCATTGACGACGACGTCTCGGTGCAGGACTCCACCTACACCATCGGCCGGCGTGGAGTCGCGGGAAACTTCTTCGTGATCAAGGCGGTGGCTGCCGCGGCCGAGCGCGGCGCGGACCTTGACGAGGTGATCCGGATCGGCGAGAAGGTGAACTCGGTGACCCGTACCATGGGTGTGGCACTGACCGCCTGCACACCGCCAGCGAAGGGAAGCCCGCTCTTCGAACTAGGCGAGGACGAGATCGAGGTGGGGGTAGGCATCCACGGTGAGCCGGGCCGGCGTCGGGCCAAGATGATGCCCGCCAATGACATCGTTGACGAAATTCTTGAGCCGGTGGTTAGCGACCTGCCGTTCAAGGACGGCGACCGCGTGGCCCTGATGGTGAACGGCCTCGGGGGCACCCCGATCAGCGAGCTGTATCTGCTCTACGGGCAGGCCCACAAGCAGTTGGCCGCCAAGGGAATTACCGTCGGGCGCAGCTATGTGGGCGAATACTGCACGTCATTGGACATGGCTGGCGCCTCGATCACGCTCGTCCGGCTGGACGACGAGATTGAGTCGCTGCTGAACGATCCCGCCGAGATTGCGATGCGGGTGTTCTAGCCAACAGGTTGTGAGGTTTATCTGGATCGCATTTCAGGATGCGGACCTTGATCCTAGGTGCGGCCCCCGGCGGATACCGGGGNGCCGCACCTACGTCGGGCGTGGGCTGGGACGGCTCGACGCCGCTCATGCTGACCAGCATGGTCCGGTTGCGGGCTCCGGTCTTGCGGAGCAGGGATCCAACGTGTTTTTCAACGGTCTTTGCGGAGATCTGCAGCTGGCGCGCGATCTGTTTGTCCGCCATGCCCTGTAGCACCATGTCGCGCACCTGCCGCTCGCGCACCGTGAAACTGTCCAGCGTGGTGTCCTCCGGGGCGGCAGCCATGAGGGAATCGAAAAGCTCGCCCTCCACCAGCGCCTGCCCCTGACCAGCCGCGACGATCACCCGCGCAATCGCCTCTCCTCCCGCTTTGCGGTTGATGAATCCTCGCACGCCAGCTTGTTTGGCTGACCGCACCTGGTCCACCGTGGGATTATCCGTGAGGACCACGATGGCGGCCTGTGGATCGAGTTTCCTGACCTCCGTGAGTAGTCCCGTATCGGTTTCCTGGACCATGTCCAGATCAACCACCAGGACGTCGGGGCGGAGTAGTTCGTATGCGTCCAGCAGTTGCCCTGAAGAGCTGACTTCGGCCGCTACCTGAACTGCTGGCTCGCTGATCTGTAGTAGCCTGACCAAGCCAGCGCTGATGAGGGGTTTGTCGTTGGCGATCAGCACCTTCCACCGCGGCTGGGGGCGCTCGCCCCGCTCCGGCACCTTGTCGGGCAGGGTGGCCCTCACCTTGGTACCCCACCCGGGCATCGTGTCGATGTGCAGGTCACCTCCCAGATGGACCGCACGCGAGGTCATCCCATGCAGGCCAAGGCATCCCGTGGGCAGGGCTGAGTGGTCCCCGTGGGTGGTAGCCAGATCAAATCCCCGCCCGTTGTCTTCCACCAGGACAGCTAGCGAATCACTCTCATAGACCAATCCCACCCGAACGCTCGTCGCCCTCGAGTGTGTGACCACATTGCCCAGCGCCTCCTGGATGATCTTGAACGCCTGGTGAGCGATCTCCGGGGCAAGCGCGCGGGGAGACCCGATGACGGTGAGTTGCGTCTCCGCAGCGCTCATCGATTCGGCCCAGGTCAGTTCGGCCGCGACTGCCACGTCGAGGTCCCGGCCCGCGAGGGACGCCGGGCCCATCCCCAGGATTGTGCGGCGCGTTTCGGCCAGGGCATCATGGGCGATATTACGGGCGGTTCCGATGTGCCGGGTTGCGGCGGCTTCCAGGCCGTCCCGCCGGACCGCTTTGTCCGCATCATCAAGACTGAGAAGCAGGGTGGCCAGGGACCGGCCGATGGTCTCGTGAACGTCCCGCACCGCCCGCTCCCGTTCCACTCCGATGGCGGCCTCCTGCTCGCGTTCAGAAGCGATGGCGTGCAATTCTGAATTTTTCAACGCGATCGCTGCGTGGCTGGCGAAGAGCTCAGCCAACGCGGCGTCATCGGGAGTAAACACGCGCTGAGGATCGGCGCCGAAGATGATGCAGGTCCCGATGACGCGTGCATCCCACTGGATGGGTACCCCAATGACCGCACAGTTCCACCGGGGATCTTCTGGGGAGATATGGCCCCTCGACACTTGACTGTAGGTCCGAAGGATCACTGTGGAGCGATCCCGCACCACCAGGCCGGTGATTCCTTCCTCTAGCGAGAAGGTTTGCCCTTCCTGGCAGCCCACGCCGAAATCGACTTTTTTGGCGTAGGTCCCGCTCGCTTCGTTGACTAGGGAGAGGGAACCCGATTCGCAGCCGAGCAGCAGTGCGGCATGCCCCAAGATCCGTTCCAGGAGCGGTTGAAGCTCAAATCGTCCGGCGAGGTCACGCGCCAGTTCCGCGACAGTGTCCAACCGCTTTTGCGCGCTATCCACCTGCAGCGTGCCATGCATTAGTGGGTCAGGCCCCAGCCAGAAATCAGTCATTTCCGTCCTCTCTGACGAAATGCGCGTTGAATCTCCGTGGGACCGGACACCTGTGCGGCACACCATCGGTTTATGCATTAAATCAGTATGCGTGCTGGTTATCCCCCATGGGGACGGCGGGTAAGCCCTCATGGCAGGTCCAGTGGATTGATGGTTGCGTTGAGGTAGGCAAAACAAGGGTCCCGGACAGGGCGAAACGATGGCTGGAGAAGAGTAATGGCTCGGATTGGAATTCTGACCAGCGGCGGAGATTGCCCGGGGTTGAACGCTGTGATCCGGTCCTGCGTGCTCCGGGGGATTCGGAACCATGGCGACGAATTCGTCGGCTACATCGACGGCTGGCGGGGGTTGGTTGAAAACAATTCGATCATCCTGGATTGGATGAGCGTTCGCGGTATTGCCAAACAGGGCGGAACTATTCTTGGCACTTCCCGCACCAGCCCGTTCGGCGATGGCAGCGGCGTGCAGCACATCGAAGCGAACCTTCGTTCCCTCGGGGTGGATGCGCTGATTGTGATTGGCGGTGAGGGAACCCTCGCCGCCGCGAAAATCCTCAGTGATGATGGTGTGCGGATCATCGGTGTCCCCAAAACGGTGGATAACGACCTGTCCGCGACCGACTATTCGTTTGGCTTCGACACTGCGGTGCAGATCGCGACCGAGGCGATCGACAGGCTGAGTACCACCGGCGAATCGCATCATCGGTGCATGATTGCGGAGGTGATGGGACGCCATGTTGGCTGGATCGCGCTACACGCGGGCATGGCCACGAGCGCCCACGCGATTCTCATCCCGGAACAGCAGCCCAGCATGGAGGAGATTTGCGAGTGGGTGGCGAAGCCGTTTCACCGGGGAAGAACCCCGCTGGTGGTCGTGGCCGAAGGATTTGTCTCAGCGGAGATGAACCACCCCCACTCGGAGCGCGGACTTGATGCCTTCAATCGACCCAGGCTGGGTGGTATCGGTGAAAGGCTCGCACCCATCATCGAGCAACGAACCGGGATTGAAACGCGGTCCACAACTCTCGGGCACATCCAGCGTGGTGGTGCGCCGAGTGCGTCAGATCGGGTGCTGGCCACCCGGCTGGGCATGGCAGCAGTAGACGCCGTTCACGACGGCGCGTGGGGCACCATGGTTGCCCTCCGTGGCACTGACATCGTGCGGGTAGACCTAAAAGAGTCGGTGGCGCAACTCAAGACTGTCCCGCAGTCACGCTATGACGAAGCAACAACGTTTTTCGGCTGATCGGTTGGTCTGAACGGCGCGTTTGCGGGAACGGTTCGCCTCTGGCACCTAATGTTCCTGCCAGATCAGATCAGGTCATAGGGCTCAAGGGGACGGTTCTCGCGGTAGCGGTCACGCCAGCGGTGGTGGGGTTCGGCTTTTCCGTCGTCGTGCACCACGACTACCGGGCAGACGGCACGGGCGACACACGCGTTGCTCACGGATCCCAGGTGCAGGCCGCGGAGGCCGCCGTGACCCCGCCTGCCGACCACCAGCATCTGTGCCCTCGCGGCCGCCTCGACCAGCACGGTCGACGGCTGACCGCGGATGATGGTGCTGGTGAATCCGGGCGGCGTCTCGTCTCCAAACGCCTCGTGAATAGCCTCATCGAGGCGTTTCTGGGCGCCCTTTCCGAAGATGGTCATGTCGGGGAGGAGGTACTCCTCGTACATCCTTGGATAGTCCCAACAGGCAACGGCGTGGACCTCAGCGCCAAGGGCCGGGGCGAGTTTCGCGGCCAGCCTCAGGGCGAGGATCGAAGGCTCCGAGCCGTCGACGCCCACCACTACATGTTGATCCTCTGGGGTTCGTTCCATCACAGCTCTCCTTGGCTCGCAGGACCACTTCCGGGTACCCCAATTTTACGCCGCGTAAGCCCCTATGAGCAGGGAAACAGCCGCCAATATTCAAGGCTTATACGGAGTGGTCGGGGGCGGCGACCATACGCTGAACAGCTCGCCGAGGCCTTCGATGTGATCGTGACGACGTCGCCAGCGGCCAGGTAGGGAACTCGGCCGGAGAGCGCGACGCCCTCGGGGGTGCCGGTGATCACTGGGTCTGCCGGGTACAGGGCCATGTACGGGGGCGGCTCCAACGCCGGTCAGTGGTGCACCCACTCTGAGGAAGCCAGTGTGTTCGAGCTGAGGCGAATCCTCCGCGGCCGGCGCATCAGTTTCTTTTGGCTGATCCTACTTGTGCGCTGCTTCATCCCAGAGCGTGCTCATTTCGGTCATGGCACGTTCCATGATGGCGAGCATTGAGTGGTGGGCATCGACCGGGTTGCCGCGCTGGATGGCGCTGGCGACGTCGACGTGCAGTTGCAGTGCCTCGTCGTGCGGGTGCTCGGGCATGAGCCCATAGTGGGTTCGCCCGGTCAACACCTCGGCGACGAGGGAGTTGAGCTTCCCGAACATCTCGTTCCCGGAGCTGGATAGCACCAGGCGGTGGAACTGGATGTCGAGGGTCAGGAACAGTTCAGTGTCACCGTCCTGCCCGGCGGCCCACAGTTTTCCGGCCAGCCCCATGAGCTCGCTGGCGTCGGCCAGCGGCGCCCGCAGTGCTGCCAGCCGGGCGGCCTGCGGTTCTACGGCCGTGCGCAACTCGGTCAATGAACGAAGCTGGGCGACCCGCCCCGGGGAGGCGAGGCGCCACCTGATGACCTGGCGGTCGTAGAGGTTCCACTCAGTGGCGGGCAGCACC